>CAYWLF010000097.1:0-8293 GCA_964458875.1 uncultured Gemmatimonadota bacterium | reverse complement strand
GACTCGAGATCAAGCGCGAGATCCTGTTTGGAGAGCTCGCATCCGTGCGGCGCGCTGCGCTTCCCGTGGTCGCGGCACTCGGGGGCGCGATCCTGCCGGCCCTCCTGTACTGGGCATTCAATCGCGGTGGCGAATACGTGCACGGGTGGGGCGTACCGATGGCCACCGATATCGCATTCGCCGTGGCGATCCTGGCGATGCTCGGGAGTCGGGCGCCGCTGTGGATCAAGGCGTTCGTCACAGCCCTCGCCATCGCCGACGACCTGATGGCCGTGCTGGTGATCGCAATCTTCTATTCGGCGAACATCGACCTGACCGCCCTCGCGTGGGCAGGCATGGCGCTGGCCATCATGCTTGTGATGAATCGGTCCGGCGTTCAACGGCCCATCCTTTACGTGGTGCCCATCCTGCTCGTGTGGTACTTCGTGTATCAGTCTGGCGTCCACGCCACGATCGCCGGCGTCGCCGCCGCCGCGATGATTCCGGCCGGCAGAAAGCGCGATTCAGACGCGCAGACGGTGGACCTCAGCCAGTCCCTCGAAATGGCCACCACGTCGCTCCAGGTGATTCAGAGTGGCTCGGAGCCGGACTGGACGGTCAAGGACCTCCGGGAGGAGGCCCTGGCCGAGATCGCGGACGAGGCCCAGGAGTCGGCGGCGACTCTGTACCGCATGGAGAACGCGATCCATCCGTGGGTGGCCTTCCTCGTCCTTCCGATTTTTGCGTTCGCGAACTCCGGAATCGCGATCCCGCAGTCTTCCGTGGCCAGCATTGTCAGTCATCCCCTCCCCCTCGGGATCATCGTGGGACTGTTCATTGGCAAGCAGCTCGGGATTACGGGGGCGACCTGGCTGGCGGTTCGGTTCGGACTCGGGGCTCTGCCCGAGGGAGCGCGGTGGCGAACCCTGTGGGGTGGCAGTCTGCTGGCTGGAATCGGATTCACCATGTCCATCTTCATCGCGTCGCTGGCGTTCACGGACTATGAAACTCTGGGCCTCGCCAAGACGGGCATCGTAATCGGATCACTCCTGTCCGCCGTTGCGGGGATTGTGGTCCTCCGAACCAGCGCCCCGTCGGCTGCCGACACGGGCGTGGACGTAGCGTGATCGCCGCGTGCTGAGAGGCATCACGAGTTTTCTTGTCTGGGTGGCGTGGCAGATCCTCGTCATCCTCTGGACACCGGTGGTCGGGATCGCGCTGCTCCTGACCGGGTGGTGGGACCGTCCTCGCTGGATCGCAGGCCGTGTGTTCCGGTTCGGCGCCCGCGTTCTCGTTGCTCTGAATCCGTTCTGGAAAGTCCGGGTAGTCGGACAGGCGCCGGAACGGGGCTCCCACCCGTTCGTGGCGGTGGCCAACCACGAGTCTCTCGCCGACATCATTCTGATCGGTTCACTTCCCTGGGACATGAAGTGGCTTTCGAAGGCTTCCATCTTCCGGGTCCCCTTCCTCGGCCAGATGATGCGAATGGCGGGTGATGTGGGCGTGGAAAGAGGCGATGCGAAGAGCCGCGGGGCCTCCTACAGCGCGCTCCGCAGGTGGATGCGGCGCGGCGCCTCGATCATGATCTTCCCGGAGGGGACGCGCTCACGCACGTCCGAGATGCTCCCGTTCCGGAACGGCGCGTTTCGGCTCGCGATCGAAACGGGCCGGCCGATCCTGCCACTGGCCGTTCACGGCACGCGAACGGCCATACGCAAGGGATCGATGAAGTTCGGGAACGCGGACGTGGTGGTGAGGGTCCTCGACCCGGTGCCGACTGAAGGCCTGGGAACGAAAGACCTGGACAAGCTACGAGCGACCGTCAGACGAGCTATCGAAGAGGCGCGAGCCGGCCTGATTCGTGACCACGGGACGACCGACTACGCGGAGTCCGACCCCGCCTCCTAGGGCGAGTGCTTCTGCAGGACCTCGAGCACGTCCGGGATCGGAAGGGCCTCGGCTCGGTGGCCACGATAGCCGATCGTCGTAGTGGCCCGGAAGAGCGAGTTCAGGACCGCTTCCTCTACCGCCTCTGCCGTCGCCACGAACAGCCGGGTCAGCAACCCTCCGTCGGGCGAGTCGATGGGTCCCCGGTAGGTCGAGAAGGCGATCGCATAGTCTCCCGATCCGTGAGACATCCAGGAGCCGGTGCGAGCGATACCCGCGAACGCTCTCTCGGCCACCCGCTCCAGTTCGCGGTGCGCGAGCGGCGCATCGGTAGCGATCACGATCATCACCGATCCGCCCTCTCTGTCATCTCGCCGTGGCTCCTCAGGTCTTCCGGCCTGCACGAAGCGCCCCACCGGCACACCCGCAATCGTGAGCTGTCCCCCGTAGTTCGTCTGCACCAGGGCACCCACGGTGTACCCCCCGACGGACACGGGCAGCCGACGCGACGACGTGCCGATGCCCCCCTTCCAACCGAGGGCGCGGGTGCCGGTGCCCGCCCCGACGGATCCTTCCTCTACCCGCCCCGAAGAGGCGGTGCGAAGGGCGTGGCGGACGTGTGATGGCTCGATGGGGCGCGCACGAATGTCGCTCAAGTAGCCGTCGTTCGTCTCTCCGACGACGGGGTTGATCGACCTCACATCCGCGTTGGCGGGAGTGGCCAGCAGGGTGTCGACGAGTGCGTCGGCGGCACGGAACACGCTCAGTGTGCCGGTCAGGAGAATGGGGGTTTCGATCTGGCCCAGCTCATTGACCTGACTGAGGCCCACCAGCTTGCCGAACCCGTTTCGGACGACGATCGCACCCGAAACCTTGTCCGCGAAGAGATTGCCACCGTGGGGCAAAATCGCCGTGACGCCGGTGCGGATCGAGTCGCCCTCGACCACCGTGGTGTGGCCGACCCGTACCCCCTCCACATCCGTGATCGCGTTGAGGGGTCCCGGATCGAGGATTCCGATAGTGATGCCCACATCGCGGGCCCGGGGCCGTAACTCCTGTGCCTGTACCGGGACGGCCAACGTGATCGAGACGAGGAGCCCCGCGGTCACCCAGCGACCGGGGAAGGTCATGGACGTTCGCACTCCGACCGAGTGAACTCCCGCTCGACATCCTGAACGCCCGCATACAGCCGCTCGTCCCGCGTAGCCAACGCATCCGGCAGACGACCGCGGAACCTGGCTCTGCCCTGCACGTTATAAGCGATCCAACGCTCTTCTACATCCACATACGAGCCCTGGAGATCGGCGCACGTGGCCTGTCCCCCGTCCTCCGCCACCGCCAGTCCGTAGTACCGGCTGATGGACTCGAGCAGGAGATCGCCAAGTGCCTCTACATCATCCACCGATGCGGAAGGCGACAGAGAATCGACCGCAGCCGCGGCCTCTCCCCGGTCTTCGGTGGTGGACGGGTCGGAGACCGGCGGGTCCTCGACCACAGCCCCCGACTCTCCCTCGCCGGGTTCCACCTCAGCGAACGGGATTACATCCGATGCGCCGCCGCCGTCCTCCGTCGCCACACCGGAGGGAAAGACGAAGACCCACAGGCTCACCGCGATCGCAACAGCAACCAGTATCCCCCCCACGACCATCGGGCGGCGCGATCGCGGGCCCGATCGCGCGACCTTCGTCTCCTTCGGCGTCACGACCGATTCCGGTTCTTCGTCCGGTCGGGATTCAGAGTCCTCGCTCGACTTCTCCGCTTGTTCTTCGGAGTCGCCCCGAAAAGCCTCGGTCACCTCCGGGACGGGGAGTGAATCGACGACGGCAGCATCGCCGACCTCACCATCGTCCCAACCGGGCTGGATCTCGTCCAGGTCAATCTCGTCCAGGTCGCTACCGTCGAGGTCAATCGCCTCATCGACCTGGGTCGCGATGTCCGCGGTCTCCACTTCCGTGACGAACGAGTCGAGATCCACATCCTCGACGGGGGGCACCGGAACATCCGCTGCCTCATCCGCAGAGTCCCATCCGGGCTCCGGCAGATCGATATCGCCTTCGGCGTCCGCCTCTTCTTCCACCTCGGCTTCCAGCTCGAAGTCGGGCTCCGGTTCCGTTTCGTCCAGGTCGTCCAGCACCGGAAGAGTGAGCGCGTCCTCGGCCTCCTCGAGTTCCGCCATGATCTTCCCCGGCTCGATCACCGGTGGCTCTTCCCCGAGCAGTTCCTCTCCAGAATCCGCATCGAGGTCCAGGACCACGTCCAGATCCGGGTCATCCGGCATCGCCGATTCGTCGTCAACCCAATCGACCGGCCCCGCATCGCCCTCATCGTCCTCCGCCAGCAAATCCGGTTCAACTCCGGCCTCCGGCTCATCTACTGGCTCGGGCACGGCCATCAACCCGATGTCGGAATCGGGCTCGGGAGCCGGCTCGGGTCGGGGTGGCGGGTCACGATCGATCGAGTCGACCGTCTCGACATTGCGCCAGTCCATGTGCGATCGGCGGACCCCACGGGCCAGCAGAGACTCGTTACTTACCATCTCATAGAGCGGAAGAGGCACGTCGCCGGCCAGCCCGCTTCGAGCGCGCCTGAAACAACCACCGGCCGGCTCCGCGTGATCGGTCACGAACAGCAGCGCGACCTGCCATGGCTCCGGGAAGTGCCGCTCGTGCGTGTGCAGGTCTTCATCCGTCAGGGCGACCGGGCCGGACGCGTGCCGGTGATACCATCCAGCCAGCACTCCGCGGCGGCGATCGACCTCGAGTTGCATCGCGACGAGGGCCTCGCCCTTGATCTGATCCGGCCCCTCCTCGGAAAGCGGGAACTTCGACGGCACGGCCGCGCTGACGATCACGTAGCGACGCCCCGTATCCGGATCTTCGCATAGATCGCCGACCAGGAAGCCCAGGGGCGCCTCGCCGGGACCCGCGTTCCACAAGTGCTGGTGAACGACCTTCAGGACGCGCTGATCGATGAAGACATCGTAGGACCCGGCCGCAGCCTCTCGCGCAGGCGCAGGTACCGGCTTCCAGTGCACGCTTCTCAGAAGCGGACGCGGCTTCCAGACGTGGTACGCGTCCGATTCAAGCTGCTCGTCGCCCGCTACCCGCCACTCGGGTGTTTCGGATGACTCGCCGTGGCGATCTTCGTTCATTCCCGCTCCGCCATGAGGAAACTCGACCGTTTCTCCCCGGTCGATCGACCCGCACCGCTCGCTGCTACCATGCCCAATCGAAAGCCTATCGACTGAACCGGCAAGATGCGCGGGATGAAACAACGTAGCGCTCGACGGTGTTGACAGGCGTAGGGTCTACCGCGAGTGTCGCACGTCGGGCCGCTGCAGAGCGGCCCAGAACCATGACCAACGGGAGTCATCATGCGACGATTCTTGGTCGCCGCTGTCTTCACCATCGTCATCCAGGGACTCGCCTTGCCAACCGAAGGCGCCGCCCAGGGCAGGTTTGACCCGCGCCGGGAGGCTCGATTCATGATCGACGCCAGCCTTGCCTACACGCTGATTTCGGGCGACGTCGGTGACAGCCTCAACGGCGGACCCGGGGTCGAAGTCGCCGCTCTGTACCAGCTCGGGAACATCCCCCTCAGGCTAGGCGCTGGCGGAGGCTATTCAAGACACGGCATCCAGGACGTCGACGCATCGGCCAACCGATACGAAATCTTCGCCGTCGCCGACCTCCTGCTGTTCAGCGAAGAGACCGAGATGATTCCCTACGTCCAGGGCCGGGTCGGTTGGATGCAACTCGCCAACAGTGTCGATGACGTGTCCACCAGCATCAGCGGGATCGAACTCGCGGCCCTGGTGGGGGTGGACATTCCCGTCGCCGAGAGCATCTCCATCGACGTATCCGGGCAGTTCGGTTGGTTCTCCGGTGGCGACCTCAGCGTGGAGGGTGTGTCGGTTCCCGGGTCGTCCAGGTCAGGATCGATCTTCTCCATCCGCGCGGGCGCATTCTTCTTCTTCTAGCGGAGTCCCCTGCCCTCAGGTGAGTTCCTTCCTGGCTCGGCCGGCGGCCAGGTGTTGCGCCGCCCGAGCCTCCAGCAGCGACTCCGTGAACTCGATCCTCTGTTCCAGTTGCTGAATTTTCAGATTCTGAGTCTCCAGCAGAGTCTTGACGTGCTCGTGATGGAGCTTGTCATCGACGACCTGCTGCTTGGCCAGGGCGTTGGCCTCCATCACGTTGCCCAGGCGCTTGGTGAGCGGGCGGAATATCAGGACGCCCGCGAACGACAGGATGAACGTTATCGGTATCAAGGCAAAGAAGAAGTCTTCCATCGGGTCACTCCTCAGAGGCTGAGCATCAACTCATTCGTAACGCAGGGACTCCACCGGGTCCAGTCGGGCCGCCTTGAGGGCCGGTAGAAACCCGGACAGCAGTCCGATCAGCATCAGGATCGATCCGCAGGCCAGGGTGATGGTCCAGGACAGTTTTGGATTCGCGATGTAGTTCATCGCGGGATTCGATGCCGGAATGGCATCGACCAGCAGCACCGCCAGCACAGAGAACGTCATCCCGGCGAGTCCCCCGAGCAGCGAGATCGCCAGGGCTTCGAACATGAACTGAGCCATGATGTGGGTCTTTCGGGCACCGACCGCCAGCTTGATCCCAATCTCTCGCGTACGCTCCTTGACGACCACGTACATGATGTTCGCCACGCCGACCCCGGCGACCAGCAAGGTGAACACGCCCACCAATCCCAGGAATACCTGGATGCCGAACCCGATCGCCTGGCTTTGCTCGGCGCTCTCGATGAAATCCCACATCGGCAGGGCCCGCTCGTCCGTCGGATCGAATTTGTGCCGCGCTCCGAGCACTTCGTTGATCTCTCGCTTCGTGATCTCGGCTCGCTCGACACTTCTCGGCCGCAGAAGCAGGTGGTTGACGTACCGGTCACCGTAGATCGCGCGGTAGGTCGAAGCCGGAATGATGGCCCGCTCCTCATCGGGACCGTTGTTCATGCTGTCCTGGAACTTGGACTGCATGACCCCGATGACCGTGAACGGGACTCCGTCCAACTCAAGCATTTCGCCAATCGGGTCCGTGGGACCGAAAAGACGAAACGCGATCGAGTCCCCGAGGAAGAGAACGCGCCGCCGCTCTGCCACATCGGCATCGTTGATGAACCGCCCACCCTTCTTGGGATACATCCGGCGCATGTCGGAGAACGGAGGATGGACACCCTCCATGTACGTCGTCGTTCGCACGTCGCCATACTCGAGGGTCACTCCCCAGCGCCCGTACGATGGGCTGGCATCCTCGATCTGGTCCACGAAGCGGACGACCAGGCTCATGTCTTCCTCGGACAGCCGGATTCGTCGGCCGCGCGGAAGCCCTTCGAACGGCTTCGTCGTCTGTCCCCCGTAGACCATGAAGATCCGTTCACCGGCGTTGAGGAGGCCGCTGTTGATGGTGCGGCGCAGCCCCTCCCCGAAAGCCAGCAGGAGCACCACCGCGATCGTCCCCCACGTGATGGCGAACATCGTGAGCAAGGCCCGTGTCTTGTGGTCCCTCAGATCGCCCAGGAACTCGGTCAGCAGGATTCGCCACATGGTGTTCGGCCTAGTTCCTCAGGCACTCGACCGGGTCCAGACCGGCTGCCTTGCGCGCCGGAAAGAAACCGGCCGCCAGGCCGACGAGCCCCAGCAGCACCATCGTCACCACCGCCACGGCGGGGGATATCTGAGGCGTTCCGATGAACTCCTCCATGTCCCCGAAGGTGACGAGCTTGACGAGCCCCAGGGAGAGTGCGAAGCCCAAAGCCCCTCCGATCAGGACGATGGCCGTGGCCTCGATGAAGAACTGTCGCAGGATGTCCGTTCGACGAGCTCCGACCGAGCGCTTGATCCCGATTTCCCGGGTTCGCTCCCTGACCACCACGTACATGATGTTGGCGACTCCGATGCCTCCCACGGTAAGCGTGAACGACCCTACGATTGCGAAGAACAGGTGAAACCCGGCGAACAGGTATTCGAACATCTTCTCGAACTCAGTGGTGTCCCACACTCCAAGTGCATCCTCGTCTGCCGAATCGAAGCGGTATCGTGCGCCCAATACTTCGTACACGCGCCCCTCTGTCCGGCGCGAAGCGTCGGCGCTCGCCGTCTGGTACACGATGTTGTTCAGGTACACCTGACCGAACATCGCCCGGTGCGTGGTCCCCGGAATGAAGACCCGGTCCCGATCGCGTGAACTGTACGATGAACTCTGCTGTTTGGGCTTCATCACGCCGACGATCGTGAAGGGGGTCTCGCCGATCATGATTCGTCGACCAACAACATCCACGTGCTCGCCTTCCCCTTCGAAAAGGAAGTCCCGCGCCCGGTTCCCCAGCACTGCTACCCGCCGCCGGCCCTCGATATCTTCCCGGTTGATGAAACGCCCCCCCATGTCGGGGATCACGTTTCGCATGAACG
>CAYWLF010000096.1:0-8312 GCA_964458875.1 uncultured Gemmatimonadota bacterium | reverse complement strand
GGCGGACGTGGGGATTCCTGATCCGCTTCGTCGCTCCGAGCGCGATCGTTGCGATTCTCGTGAAGATGGTGGTGGACCTGGTCTGAGGCTTATCAAGGGCTGCCGGGGAAGGGCAAGCCTGGGAATTCAGCCACGTCCGCAAGTGCGCGAAGTCACGTGGTGGTGGCGGTCGCCGTCTTCGTTACCGCCGCGGCCTGCGTATCCAAGCATCTACGAACGACCTCCGAGAGCACCAAGGGAGTGAAGGGCTTCTCCAGGTAGTTGGTCTTCGTCACCTTCACACCGTGCCGATCGAGAATGTCATCGGTGTAGCCGGACATGTATATCACGGCTATATCCGGACGAACGGCAGTGACCTGCTCCGCGACTTCGGGGCCATTCATCCCTGGCATCACGACGTCGGTCAGCAACAGGTCGATACGACCCTCGTATGCCCCGGCGATGTTTAGCGCTTCCACCGGTCCGTCGGCGGTGAGCACTGTGTAGCCGAGACGAGAGAGAACCGTGACGGCCAGCTTCCGGACATTCTCCTGGTCCTCGGTCACAAGGACCGTCTCCATCCCACTCATGGTCTCTCGCTTCGGCTCCTCGTCTACCTGCACGGATTGCCGATTCTTCGCCGACGGCAGATAGAGCTTGAAGGTGGTCCCCACACCGACCTCGCTGTAGCACCTGACAGAGCCACTGCTTTGCTTGAGGATACCATATACGGTAGACAGCCCCAGACCCGTTCCCTTATCGACATCCTTGGTCGTGAAGAACGGTTCGAATATCCGTTCACGAGTCTCTTCATCCATGCCGATACCCGTGTCGGAGACCACGAGTCGAGTGTATTTACCGGAAGCGAGATCGGGGTCGTCGCTCACGACAACGGTCTCCGTGGCTATCGTCAGGCGGCCTCCGGTAGGCATCGCGTCGTGTGCGTTAACGGCCAAGTTCAGGATTGCCTGCTCGAACTGAGCTGGATCCGCTTCGACGGGCTCCGTCGCTCCCAGCTTCATGTCCAGTTCTATGTGCTCACCCATCAGCGAACGGAGTATCGTCTCGATCGCTCGAATCCGGTCGTTCACGTCCAGCACCTGGAGCTGCAGGACCTGTTTGCGACTGAAGGCCAGTAGCTGCTTCGTAAGACTCGCGGCCCGATCCGCAGCGTCGCGGATTTCGATCGCGTCCTCACGCAGCTGGCTGTCCTCGGGTAGATCGACGAGCAGCAGCTCCGAGTGCCCCGTGATCGCCGTGAGCAGATTGTTGAAGTCGTGCGCGACCCCTCCCGCCAGCTGTCCGATGGACTCCATCCGTTGGGCCTGGACCAGTCTCTCCTCAGTCGCGCGCAACGTCTCCTTGGCGAGCACCCTCTCGGTTATGTCCACGCCGTAGCCGAGAATCTGGTTGATCTCGCCCCCGCTCGAGGCCATCGGTACAAGGAGACGGATGAAGTGTCTCTTCTGACCATCCGGCAAGATCACAGTTTGATCGAAGCGAATCGTACGCCTTGCCGCGACGCAGTCATCCATGTGCCGCTCGGTCTCGGTGCCGTACGACGGATCGACGCCTCGGCGCCGGCAGTATTCAACGGTGGTCTTGCCCATAACCCAGTCGCGTTGCGCCTGGTCTGAAATTCCGGCCGGGTTCACGTATTGGTATCGGTAATCCCGGTCAAACAGCGCCACCTCGGCCGGCAGATGATCCATGATCTGCGTCAGTTGATCATACGACGCCTCGACCTCCCCATGAGCAGTCTCGAGCCGGTCGACCATTCGGTTGAAGGACACGGCCAGACGGCCAACCTCGTCCGCCGTTTCTATCGGCGCTCGCTCCGTCACCTCTCCGCTTGCGATCAGGTCCGCCGTCTTCAGGATGCGTCGCAGCGGGCCGGTGACGAGAGAGCTGATGAAGACGACTGCGAGGCCGCCCAACACAAAGATCAAGAGGGAGACAAGGGCCACACTGAGTCTGGCCCGGGCCACCGATGCCCGCAGAGCATGCAGCGACAGCGATAGCCGAAGCACGCCGAGGTCGTTTCCCTGAAATCGAATCCGCGTCTCTGAGATCATCAGCTCTGAATCGGCAGGGACGACAAGATTGGTCGAGGAGGCCGGGTCTGTAGATCGGATCCATAGGGCTTTCACGTTTCCGTCTACGATGACCGCGGCTCGGACTACGTCCTCGGCCCGACTGAATCGAGCCAGGGTGGCCTGCATCGCCTCACGGTCGTCGAACACGACGGCCGACTCGAGGCTTCCCGCCGCCAGCTTGCCGAGTGCCACGGACTTCTCGCGCAGCCCATCCTCGGCCCAGGAGCGGATCACCGAAGGGAAGTAGGCGAAGACGAAGAGCGAGATCGCTCCGATGACCAGCGCGAAGAGCGCGAGGAGTTTCCCGCGAATGGTCCGCAGGTCCAATCGCCGCCTGAGGCGACCCGGTTCTTGCGAGAGTGCAGACATCACGATCTTCCCGTCTCGAGGTCGATGACCTCGGCCAGCTTGAGCAGTTCCGAGCTGAAGTCGGCACCCTCCGCCCGGGCGGCGGGGAGATTCACCAGGATCAGTGGGCGGTCTCTCCGGACAGAAAGGCCGATCGCCACACCGAGGTCGACGTAGTCGGCGACTCCGGTGCAGGTGAGAACGCCCCGTGCCCTGGTAACCGTCGTGATCTCGTCGATGTCGACGGCCCGCAGCGGGGCTACGTAGAGAACGTCGATGCCAAGGTCGGAAAGAGACATGCCCAGACTGCGCGTGAGGCTGTAATCCAGACTCACGTAGCGCAGCGGGATTCCAGCGATCGACCGCAGGTGCGTACCGTTGAGCGCCCGCCTGACCTCTTCCGCCGCGAGCCGAGAGGCGCGGTAGCCGCCCTGATGCAGGATCCCAATCACGATCTCATCCCCGGCGCGAGACGGAAGATCCCGATCGAACGCCAGCATTTTCGTAAACACGGGGATCTGAACGGAGACCGGAAGCGCCATCTCTTGGGCCGGTGCGCGCGTCGGGCATAGAGCAGCCGCGACGAGGCAGGTGAACCCCGCGATAAGACGAATGCGAACGAATTTATGACTTGTCGACCTCATGTCGACCTTCATTTCGCACAGAGTGAATGCCGTGTCTTCTCAACGCCGAGTCGCAGCCTAGAACTCCGCACCAAGCATGATCAGGAAATGACGCCCATTCTGAGCGATCGACGCCTGCGTGTGCTCCCAGCCGCCTGGATTCGCGTAGTCCGTGTCGAACACGTTCCTCACCGACAGAGAGCCCTTGAGCACGCCCGGGAGCTCACGAGTGAACAGCGTCAGATTGACGACGGTGAAGTCGTCGGTGCGGGTATCCTCGACGGTCAACCGGGGGCTCTCGTACCTGGCCTCCGCGCTGAGGAATGTGCGCTTCGCCACGGGTACCGAGACTCCCATGCGGACGAGGTGAGCCGGAGAATTCGTCAGCTCGACATCATCCGTGCCCGTTGCCTTCTGGAACGTGTAATTCCCGAACGCCGACAGACCGGAACTTGCCCTGGCTGTCAGATCAACTTCGAAGCCATTGGCGTCCACCGACTCCAGGTTGTCGTACATCCCCACACCCTCTTCGTCTTCGACGGTGTCGATGAGATCGTCGACTTCGTAGCGGAAGAGCGAAGCGGAGCCCGTCACCACCTTCCCCAATTGCTGCTGCCACACGAACTCGAGTGTACGGATCGTTTCCGGTCGAATGTCGGGATTGGTGGCCCAGAAGTCGGGCTCTTCGTAGTAGAACTCGTTCTGGTTGGGCGCCCGATATGCTTGCCCGTAAAGAAGCTTGAGGGAGGTGTGGTCAGCAGGATGGTACACGGCTGCCGCGCGAGGCGTGAGCGTGCCTTGGGTGGTGGAGTAGTAATCCCCCCTGAGGCCGAGAGTCAGGGCCAGAGTTCGCGTCAACTGCACCGCATTGTTCACGTACAGGGAGGCGATGGAGAAGTCGTTGTCAAACTCGGTCCATATCTCGTCGGCTGAACCGGCGACGTAGTACGCCCGGGTGCTGTAGCGATATTCCGCGCCGACCTCCAACCGGTTGATCGCCACGGGGTCCCATCGAAACCTCGCCTCTGCGCCGAACCAGTTGCTCCGGTTCTGGTCGAACTCCATCCCATCCTCGTACGGATAATCCCCCTCGAAGCCGTAGTAGTCGGCAGAACCCAAGACCGTGATCCCCGTCTTCGCACTCAAGTCACGGTCGTATCGCAACTCGGCCCACCAGCGTTCGTCCGTGGACTCCATCTCCGTGTTGAACAGGGTCTCCCAAGGAGCCGTCGGAACCGCTTTCGTCCTCCGTCCTACGCTTCCCTGGAATTTCAGGTCGGACCAGCGGAACGTGCCGAAGAAGCCGAAACGACGGTCGTAATCGATGCCCTCGGCCATGCCGAAGTTGCTCCCCGGATCATCGAACTCCGGATAATACAGATCCTGTCCGTCCACGTCTGCGAAGGTCGCGGAGATCATGAACTCGGCGTCTTGGCCCAACTGACTGCCACCGACAACCGATCCGCTGGCAGTCCCGTAGCTGCCCCCGTTGGCGACGACAGTGGCCCCCTGTATCGTGGAGCCGGCTCGCGGTATCACGTTGATGACGCCGAACATGGCGCTGTTCCCGTACACCACAGAGCCAGGTCCACGAACAACCTCGATCCGGTCGACAGACTCCAGACCGATGACAAGATCCGTCCCGGTCGCTGCGGCATCGTAGAAATTGTCGTTGTACCTGTGGCCGTCGATCAGCAGCAGGAACCGGTTGTTGTAGTCCGATGGGCGGCTGAATCCGCGCGCGCCGACGAATTCGTACGACCGGTCGTACGTCGAGTAGAACCCTGGCAGGCTCGACAGAGCTTCCGACAGGGTGCGCCAGCCGTAACGCTCGAAATCCTCTCTGGTGAGGATCGAGATGGATGCCGGTGCCTCCTCCTGCGCCTGCTCGTACTTGGATGCGGAGCTGACCGGGATGCTGAGCAAGGAATCGAGCGCAGTGAGGCCGAAGCCGTCTTCGGATTCCGCTTCCTGGGCCTCGGCCAACCGGGGCCCAAGGACGACCCCGATCGAGAAGGCCAGCACGACTGCGATCATATTGCGGTTCAACATCATTCTGCTCCTTATTGAGTCTTTCGCGGCTACGCGATCCGCACGTCGGACTTCGACCCCGATCCTCGAGACCGCTCTTCGACCTCTCTGGCGTTCGCGGTCTTCGAGGAAACACACGTTCCGGTGGCGGCGGCGAGCTCGGCGAGTTGAGCCAAACGGCCCGCTTCGGTATTTGACCGACCCTTTGCAAGCAGATCCTGAACTCGTCCCGCGTTGACCAGCTCGATGAAGGCATCGACGACCTGCGGGTCGAATTGGCCGCCGCGCTGCGCGACGATCTCCTCCGCCGCCCGCTCGAGGGTGGCCGGTAGCTTGTAGGAACGTTCATGGACCATGCAGTCAAAGGCGTCCGCTACCGCGACGATGCGGCTCGTCAACGGTATTTCTTCTCCGCGCAATCCCTTGTATCCGGATCCGTTCCACTGTTCGTGGTGGTGCTCGGCGATGTCCCGAGCCATCTCCAGAAGGGGAAACTGGCTTCCCGCGAGGATGCCGCCGCCGATGTCGGTGTGGCTGCGCATCAGCGAGTACTCGGGCTCGGAGAGGGGACCGGGCTTCAGCAGTATCGCGTCTGGGATTGCGACCTTTCCCAGATCATGCAGGGGCGCGGCCTGCCGCAGGAGATCGACCAAGGCCGCTGATTGCCCCATGGCTTCCGCCAGGCGCGCCGCGAGCTCCCCCACTCGCCTCGCATGCTGACCGGTGCAGTCATCCCGGTATTCGGCAGTGGTTGCCAACCGATCCAGGATCTCCATCTGGGCCTGCGCCAGTTCTTTCGTGCGCTCTCTGACGCGATCTTCGAGCACTTCGGCGTGCTGGCGCAGTTGACAGTGCAGGAAGCGGATCTCGAGCATGTTACGGATGCGGAGTACCACCTCCGACGGGCGAAATGGCTTGTTTACGAAGTCACGGGCGCCGCTGGCCAGAGCCCGATCACGCACGTCGGGATCCTGGGCGCCGGAGACGACGACGATCGGAAGGAAGTCACTCTCCGGAGTAAGAGGTCGGATGGCGTCCATGAAATCGAATCCGCTCATGCCCGGCATCTTGAGATCGAGCAGCACCAGGTCAGGATCAGTCGTCTGGAACTGCTGGAGGGCCTGAAGGGGGTCGGTATGGGAGGTGATGCACGAGAAGTCACTGCGCTCCAGAACCTTGCGGATCAGCCTGATATTGGCCTCTTCGTCATCGACGATGAGGATCCGAGCCTGGCTTGTGTCGTCGTAGCGCAATGCTCGCCTGCCTGGTTAGAGAACTGCCTGCAAGGGGCGGCATCTGACACCGGCGACCGAAGTCGCTCACTGAAGCAGCCCCGCGCGCGTGAACCGGTTCGCCAGAGTCGGCCAGGGTTCGCAGCCCGATCGGCCCCGGAATGAGCGCAATCGGTAGACCCCAGTGTCTGGCAGGCGTCGCGTGGACGTTCTCAATTGCCGTAATGTGTTATGGAAACTGCAGATGCAGAGGCAGGTGATTTGTGCGTGCAATGGACGAGGACCGGCATCGCCTCGGAGCGCATGCGAGAAGTGGTATTTTTCGCCCGGGAAACGGGCAGAATGCGCGCCGTTCAGCCGTCCACTTGCCAGGTCCGTCCGCCGTACAGCAGGTCTGCCAGGCCCCGACCCTCTGACTCGGGCTCGACCTGGGCCAGCACCTGCTGGTCGAAAGTGGCGGCCGGGTCCCGGTACAGGACTCCCAGCGCCATCGGGAATTCCGGGGGCTCGAGCGCAGCCAGCAACGTGGCCAGCATTCGGTTGGTCTCGTCATGCACCAGCACGTCCTCGTGCGTGACTCCATCTTCCCCGGGCTGTACTACTTCCAGGGTCCAGGTCGTCGGGTCCAAGCGCAGACCCCGGTCCCGCTCAGCGCCGAACAGCAGCGGCTCGCCATGCTCCACGAGCAGCTGGTTCTCCTTTGCCACCGTCTTGTCGGTGAAGTCCGCGAACGTTGCGTCGTTGAACACGATGCAGTTCTGGAAGATCTCCACGAACGATGTGCCCCGGTTGGCGTGGGCCTGCTTGAGTACGTCGACCAGATGCGCCTGGTTGATGTCCACGGAGCGAGCCACGAAGCGGGCTCCCACTCCGAGCGCCATGGTGGCCGGGCTGATCGGATTCGCCACCGAGCCCCTCGGCGTGGTGGGCGACAGCGTCCCGCGCTTCGACGTGGGAGAGACCTGGCCCTTGGTCAGGCCGTAGATCTCGTTGTTGAACAGGATGATGTTGAGATCGATGTTGCGCCGCAGGGCGTGCACCAGGTGGTTTCCGCCGATGCTCAATCCGTCACCATCCCCGGTGATCACCCACACGTCCAGCTCGGGATTCGCCAGCTTGGTGCCCGTGGCCACAGCCGGGGCCCGGCCGTGGATGGTATGAAAACCGTAGGTCGCCATGTAATAAGGGAAACGTGACGAGCACCCGATTCCCGAGATGAACACGCTGTTCTCGCGCGGCACCTCCAGGTCGGCCAGGGTCTTCTGGATCGCCTTGAGAATGGCGTAGTCGCCGCAACCGGGACACCAGCGCACCTCCTGGTCCGAGGCGAAGTCCTTCGGCTTGAGCTGGGGCAGTACGCTGTGGCTCATGCGGATCTCTCAGTCTCGAGCAGGCGGACGATGGCGACCTCGATATCGGCGATCCGGAACGGGCGACCGGCGATCCGGTTCAGTCCCTCGGCCGGAATCAGGTAGGTGCTCCTGAGCATGGTCAGCAGCTGTCCCGTGTTGAGCTCCGGCACCAGTACGCGGTCGAAACGCGCTAGCAGGTCGCCGAGGTTCCTCGGGAACGGCGACAGATGGCGCAGGTGGATGTGGGAAACGTCCAGGCCCTTCGCCCGTGACCTCTCGACGGCCTTGAACAGCGAGCCGTACGTGGATCCCCAGCCGACCACCGCGAGTCGGCCCTCCGTCGGGCCCAGCTCGACGCCCTGAGCGGGGATGTCGCTCGCGATCCCGGCGATCTTCTGCGCCCGCAGGCGGGTCATCTCGTGGTGATTGTCAGGGTCGTACGAGATGTTCCCGGTCGCCGCGTCCCGCTCGATTCCTCCGATTCTATGCTCCAGTCCCGGCGAACCGGGGACAGCCCATGGGCGGGCCAGCGTGGCCTCGTCACGAGCGTAGGGGCGAAAGCCGTCCGGGTCCAGGCGGAGATCCACCGGGAAGTCGCCCAGCGAATCGAGGTCGGGGATCAGCCACGGCTCTGCCGCATTCGCCAGGTAC
>CAYWLF010000095.1:0-8418 GCA_964458875.1 uncultured Gemmatimonadota bacterium | reverse complement strand
GGGGAGGAGTTCCTGGCGGAAAACGATGAGCCGACCCTGGCAGCCTACCGCGAGCTGCTGGCCCCCGCCGAGATCCAGTTCGAGCCGCACGTGGAGTTCAAGAAGCGCGTGCCCCAGGCGGTGGGCCTGATCCGCACCGCGGACACGACGCAGTACGGCAACATCATCCTCGAGTCGGCCTGACGCGATGACCATCCGTCGCGACCCTGAATCCGACCCGATCGGAAGGATCCCCTACCGGCTGGCACTGTCCGGCGGGTGGATCGACCAGCCCTTCATGTCACGCCACAACCCGGACGCTTTCGGGTCCATGGTCGTCGTGAGCGTGGAGCCATCGTTCTGGTTCATGGAGCGGGCCGGACTCGCCACCAGCACGCGGAAGACCGCCTTCGAACTCTGGAACGGCGAGCTTCCGGACAGGGCGCCGGAGGACCTGGTCCGGGAGCTGTACCGGGCGGAGAATCGCCAGAAGACCGATCCATCCGGGTCGCAGGACATGGCGGGGATCGTGTATCCCGGGATCTCGCGGCTGGACTACGACTTCGATCACGAAGGTGGCGTGTTTCCGCGTCACGTCGAGTCCACGAACGATCCGGAGATCGCCGCCTGGCTCCAGGGCGTGATTCACATCCTGCCGGTGAACCAGCGGCCCGCGGGCTATGATCCCCTCGAGCACGTGAACTTCGACACGGAGTGGATCCGGCGTCTCGGTCAGAGCGGCAAGGACTGCTACGAGGCCATCCTGGAGAGGGACGTGGTGGCCCTCGGCACCGCCATGAGCGATACCATGACATGCTGGGATGTCCTCGTTCCGCACAGCTTCCGGCACCCGACGATCACCCTGGACCTCCCGGGCATCCTTGGCAGGTACCGGGACCGGTACGACGGGGCCGTGTATTCCGGGTGCGGCGGGGGGTACCTGTACGTCATCTCCGAGAGCCCCGTGCCGGGTTCGTTTCACGCCACCATCCGCCTCGCCCCGCATGCCTGAACCCCGCCGAGTCCAGGTCCTGGGCAGCTTCGACGACCTGCGATCCAGGGACGTCCGCTTCCTGCAGGAAGCCGCTCGCCTGGGAGCCGTCGATGTCTCGCTCCTGTCAGACGAGGCGGTGGAGAGAATCACGGGTAGTCCCGCCGCTTTCCCGGAGGATGAGCGGCAATATGTCGTCGAGGCCATCCGGTTCGTTTCCGGGGTGACCGTGGTCGAGGGACCGACCGCGGGGGTGGAGTACGTCGTGATCCCGGACTCTGAACTGGACGGCTTTCCAGATCCCGTGACCTCTGACGCGATTCCCGAGCCCGGCGGCCGGAAGAGGGCCATCGTGACCGGTTGCTACGACTGGCTGCACTCCGGGCACGTACGGTTCTTCGAGGAAGTGTCGGAGATGGCCGACCTGTTCGTCACGGTGGGGAGCGATCGCAACGTCGAGTTTCTGAAGGGCAAGGGTCACCCCCTGTATCCGGAGGAAGAGCGGCGTTACATGGTCGGCTCGATCCGACACGTGAAGCAGGCGATCGTCGCCACGGGCTGGGGCTGGCTGGACGCCGAGCCGGAGATAGAGCGTATCGAGCCCGACATCTACGCGGTGAACGAGGACGGCGATCGCCCCGAGAAGCGCGACTACTGCGAGGTGCACGGCATCGAGTACCGGGTCTTGAGACGGCTACCGCGGGCGGGGCTCCCGGCCAGGCAGAGCACCGACTTCAGGGGGTTCTGATGGAAAAGGCCAACGGCTCGGACAGGGTCGTTCCTTCCTGGATCCTCCTCCCGTTCGTTCTGGTCACCATCCTCTTCCCGCTGTGGGGATTCGCGAACGACATCACCAACCCCATGGTTAAGGCGTTCTCGCGCATCCTCCAGATGAGCAACTTCCAGGGATCGCTGGTGCAGTTCGCCTTCTACGGCGGCTACTTTGCCATGGCCTTCCCGGCGGCGCTGTTCATCAAGCGCTACTCCTACAAGTCGGGAATCCTGGTGGGCCTGGGGCTCTACGCCACGGGTGCGCTCCTGTTCATTCCGGGCAGCCGGATGATGGTGTTCTGGCCCTTCCTCGCGGCCTATTTCATCCTCACCTGCGGCCTCTCGTTCCTCGAGACCAGCGCGAACCCCTACATCCTGTCCATGGGTTCCGAGGAGACGGCCACCCGCCGACTCAACCTGGCCCAGTCGTTCAATCCGATGGGGTCGCTGCTCGGGATGTTCGTGGCCCAGCAGTTCATCCTGGCCCGGCTCAATCCAGCCAGCGCGGTGGAACGGGCCGCGATGCCGGCCGACCAGCTTGCCGTTCTCACGGCCCAGGACCTGGCCGTGATCCGCACTCCCTACCTGGGAATCGCCCTCGTCATCGCCGTGGTGTTCATCGCGATCGCCGTGACCCGAATGCCGGCCGCGGGGGAGGAAGACCGGTCGCTCGACGTGCGGCCCACCCTCCGACGCCTGGCCCGGAACAGCCGTTACGTGGAAGGGGTCGTCGCCCAGTTCTTCTACGTGGGCGCCCAGATCATGTGCTGGACCTTCATCATCCACTACGGGACGATGGAGCTGGGTCTGACCGAGGTGCAGGCACAGGGCTACAACATGGTCGCGATGCTGATCTTCGTGACCAGCCGGTTCATCTGCACCTTCCTGCTGAAGTACGTAAGCCCGGGAAGACTCCTTCTCAGGCTGGCCCTCGCGGGCGGAGGACTCACGCTCGGGGCGATCTTCATCCCGGGATTGGTCGGTCTCTACTGCCTCGTGGGAGTCTCGGCGTGCATGTCGCTGATGTTCCCGACCATCTACGGGATCGCGCTGAAGGGCGTGGGTGAAGACGCGAAGCTGGGAGCCGCGGGGCTCATCATGGCGATCCTGGGTGGATCGGTGATGCCTCCGCTGCAAGGCGCCATCATCGACCTGAAGACGGTGAGCCTGGGCAGCGTCGCGTTTCCGGCCGTGCGGGCTTCTTTCGTCCTGGTCGTCGTCTGCTTCGCGGTGATCGCCCACTACGGGTGGCGGACGGCCGTCGCGAATCGACCCGCCGCGCTCAGCCGTCCCTGACTTGACGGTGCGACCCGCCGGCCCACCATTTGTGGGTAACCCGAGCGCTGTCGGCGCCTGCCCACCCGTCCGAGCCTGATTTCACCGGCGGAGGAATCGCTTGCTCGCGATGCCCCAGACACAGCGACGATCGCCAATGAGCGAGAGCCAGGGCGGCCATGGCTTCGGAACTGCGCCCGTATTCCTGGCCAGCATCAGCACGATCCTGGGCGCGATCCTCTTCCTGCGCTTCGGGTATGCCGTGGCCCACACGGGTTTCCTGGGTACTCTGTGGATCATTCTTCTCGGACACGCGGTCACGATCCCGACGGCGCTGGCGATCTCGGAGATCGCCACGAACCGGCGCGTCGAGGGTGGCGGCGAGTATTTCATCATATCCCGGTCCTTCGGCACCACCATCGGCGGGTCTATCGGGCTCGCCCTGTTCCTCTCGCAGGCCATCTCGGTCGCCTTCTACATCATCGCGTTCGCGGAAGCGTTCCGGGCGGTCGGACCCGCTTTCGAGAGCCTCACCGGGTTTCCGCTCGACCTCAGGCTCATCTCGGTGCCGGCGCTGTTGCTCCTGGTAGTGCTGATCCTGACCCGCGGCGCCAACATCGGGGTGACGGCTCTCTGGATCGTGGTGACCATTCTGGGCATTTCGCTTCTGTTGTTCTTCCTGGGGCGGCCGGTCGGAGCGGCGATCGGCGGCGAAACCATCCTGAGGTCGGAACTTCCGGACCCCCATCCGCTCATCTACGTGTTCGCCATCGTGTTCCCGGCCTTTACCGGGATGACCGCCGGTGTCGGCCTGTCGGGCGACCTGGCGAACCCGCGTCGCTCCATTCCCCTGGGTATCCTCTCGGCCACTCTCGTGGGGATGATCGCGTATGTGTTCATCGCCTGGAAGCTGGCGAGTTCGGCCCCCACGGTGCTGCTCGCCGACACCAATCGTCTGGTGATGGGGGATATCGCTCTCTGGTCGCCGATCATTCCGATCGGGCTCGCCGCTGCCACGCTGTCGTCGGCCATCGGGTCGATCCTGGTCGCTCCGCGGACTCTCCAGGCCCTCGCCGCCGACCGGATTCTGCCCGGGGCGGGCGTCTCGCGTTTCCTCGCGACCGGACTGGGCAAGACCAACGAGCCGCGCAACGCCACCCTGGTCACCGGCGTCATCGCGTTCCTGGTGGTCCTTGTCGGCAACGTGGACTTCGTGGCCCGGATCATCTCGATGTTCTTCATGGTGACCTACGGCTCCCTGTGCGCCATCAGCTTCCTGGAGCACTTCGCGGCCCGGCCTTCCTACCGGCCGGCGTTCAGGACCAAGTGGTACCTGAGCCTGCTCGGCGCGGTCATGTGTCTGCTGCTGATGTTCCAGATGGATCCCGCGTATGCGGTGGCAGCGATCATCGTGATGGCGGTGCTGTACAAGATGGTGGATCTGACGGGCGGCAACCCGGAGGAAGGCATCGGCACGATCTTCCAGGGAGTGATGGCGCAGGCCACTCGAAACCTGCAGATCCGCCTTCAGAAGACGCCTCCGGTCGAGTGGCGGCCCAGCATCATCATGATCACTGGCCGAACGTTTGATCGTTCGGCCCCGGTCCGTTTGCTCACCTGGCTATGCCATCGCTACGGCTTCGGCACCTATCTGCACTACATCCAGGGGCTGTTGAACGAGGAGACGTACGGCGAAAGCCGGAAGGTGCTCGAGCGACTGATCCGGTCGACCTCGCAGCGTCCGAGCGGCGTGTTCTTCGACACCATGGTGAGCCCCTCGATGCGATCGGCCCTGGCGCAGACGCTCCAGGCGCCGGGGATCGCCGGAGTCGAGAACAACACCATCCTCTTCGAGTTCTCGGAGCACGACGACCCGGGGGTGGTCGACGAGTGCCGGGCCGGCGTCTTCCTGGCCGGCGCCGCGGACATGGACTCGCTGGTGCTCAGGCACGGAGACCACCATTTCGGGAACCTGGCCAACATCCACGTGTGGCTGACCTGGCACGATCATCGTAACGCCAACCTGATGATCCTCCTGTCCTACATCCTGCTCGGCCACCCCGAATGGCACGAGGCGGAGCTTCAGATTTTCGCCGCTTTCCCCAATACACAGGTGAGAGAGCGGACGGAGGAGCTCAAGACCATGATCAGCGAGGGCCGGATTCCGGTTTCGCCCCGCAACGTCCAGATCATAGGCACGGACGACCAGATCGACTTCACCAGCCTCGTACACGCAAAGTCCTCGGAGGCCGACCTCGTGGTCATGGGGTACACGGAAGAGAGACTTCGGCAGAAGGGGACGGAGCTGTTCCTCAGACACCCCTCGCTCAACGAAATCCTGTGGGTGGCCGCCCGCGAGAGGATCCCGATCGAGTGAGCGCCGTGACGGGCAACCCCTGGCTGGTGACCTAGAACCTCGTCGGTTCGAGACTCCCGTCGAGCCGGACCACCTCGCCGGCTTTCAAGGTCACGGTCCGCCAGCCATCGCCCCATGCGACCTCAACCAACCCATCCGCGACGGCCCTGAGAATCACGGACTGCAGGAGTCCCTGTCGCCATTCGATGTCCACCTCCACACCTCCCCTCGCTCTGAGACCGTGCACGCTGCCGCTCGACCAGGCCACGGGCAGCGCGGGCAGCAGACGGATCACTCCGGCGTGTGACTGTAAGAGCATTTCCGCGACACCCGCCGTCCCGCCGAAGTTGCCGTCGATCTGGAACGGCGGATGGGCATCCATCAGGTTCGGGTAGGTGCCGCCGCCCCCGTCGTACCGCGGGTCAGACACCGGGGGCACGAAGCTGAGCAGTTCCCGGTACAGCTTGTGGGCGCGGTAGCCGTCGCGCAGTCGGGCCCACAGGTTGATGCGCCACGCCTTCGACCACCCGGTCGATTCGTCACCCTTTATTTCCAGGGCGACCCTCGCCGCCTCAGCCAGTTCCGGAGTCCGGTCCACGTCGATCGTCGTGCCGGGATGAAGCCCGAACAGGTGAGTCTGGTGGCGATGCTGCGGATCGGCGTCTTCCCAGTCGTGGTACCACTCCTGGAGACTGCCGTCGGCTCCTATTCGATAGGGAACCAGCTTCTCCCTGGCTGCTCCCACTTCTTCCAGGAATCCCCGGTCCCGCCCCTGGACCAGGCCCAGGACCTCACCGGCAGCGAGCACGTCGTCGAACAACTCCCGGATCATGGCCATGTCGGCCGTGGTCGCGATGGTGGTCGCGCCCTCGTAGCCCTCGGGAGTCCGGTACAGGTTCTCAGGAGACGTGGATGGGGCCGTGATCAGGGTCCCGTCCTCGCCCTCGAACAACCAGTCGAGAGCGAACCGGGCCGCGCCGGTCATCAGGGGATAGGCCCGGAGTTTCAGGAACTCGACGTCCTGTGTGAACAGGAAGTGCTCCCACAGGTGAGTGCTGAGCCAGGCCCCGGCCATGTTCCAGTTGGCCCACACCGGGTGCCCCTCCCCGAAGTCGCCCACCGGGTTGGACATGGCCCAGATGTCGCTGTTGTGGCTCACGGCCCACCCGCGAGTGCCCCAGAACGTTTCCGCGGAAACGCTCCCGGTCGCCGCCAGGTTCTCGATGAACCCGAGAAGCGGCTCGTGCATCTCGGACAGGTTCGTCACCTCGGCCGGCCAGTAGTTCATCTCGAGGTTGATGTTCGTCGTGTAATTGCTGCTCCACGGCGGACGCAGGTGCGGGTTCCAGATGCCCTGCAGGTTGGCGGGCACGCCGGGGGTGCGGGAGCTGCTGATCAACAGGTAGCGGCCGAACTGGAAGTATAGGGCTTCCAGGTAAGGGTCCGCTTCGCCATCCGTGTAGCGGCGCAGGCGCTCATCGGTCGCCAGTCCCGGGGCAGGATCCGGCCCGAGGTCGAGGGTTACCCGGTCGAAGAACGAGCCGAAGTCCTGTACGTGGCGCTCGTGGAGGCTCGCGAAATCGCTGTCGGCGGCCTGCGAGAGCTGCTCCCGGGCGATCGCGACCTCGTCGAGCCCGTCGAGTCCCGGCTGACGGTCGAAGCCGTTGAAGCTGGTGGAGACGGAGACCAGCAGGGTGGCGAATGAGGCGTCGGCGAGGGCCAAGGCTTCTCCGCTCGCAGTCACGGTCCCATCGGTGTCTACGATGCGGGCCAGGGCAGCGAAGCGCGTGCCCCGCCCATCCTCGTAAACGATCGCGTTCGGTACGTCGCCCCTGTAGCTGGGTTCCGCGTGGACCGGTGCCTTTCCGAGGGCCGCGAGCGTACCGCCCTCCGCCTCGACCTGGTGGCGGAGAAGGCTCTCGAATCGGACGCGAAACGCGAGAGCCCCCGGCTCGTCAGCGCTCAGCCGCACGGCCATGACGCGGTCGGGATGGGACACGAACGCCTGGCGCTCGTACCGGACGCCACCGGCCCGGTACTGGATCCTTGCCGTGGCGCTGGCCAGGTCCAGGGCGCGCGTGTACTCCTCGGCCTCGACGCCGTCAGCGCCGTACTCCATGTCCAGAAGGAGTGTTCCCAGAGGGGCGTAGGACTGGGAGAAGCTTCCCTGCAGTTGTCGGACGAGGCTGTCCGCGCTCTGCCAATCGCCGGCCGCCAGGGCTGCCCGCACGGCCGGAAGGTGCTCGAACGCTCGCGGGTTCATGCGCGCATCGACCGGCCGCCCGGACCACAGCGTCGCGTCGTTAAGGTAAATGGTCTCGGTGCCGGTTCCCCCGAAAACGGAGGCGCCAACGCGACCGTTCCCGAGAAGCAGGGTCTCCTCGAAGTGCTCCGCCGGTTGCTCGTAGCGGAGTTCGTGGCGGGTCGTGTCGGCGTTGAACGACGCAGCCACGAGGAGGGCGCTGGTCAGCGGGTGCACGGGCATTTAGTCGTCCTTCGAAGCGGGTGTGCGCCAACTTCGGGGCCCCGCGGCAGACGGACAACCCCGGGAATGCCCTACCCTTCAGTCTCCACTCCGCCAGCCGATGCCGAACGAGAAGATCAGCAGGAACGAACTCAGCCCGTGGGTGAGCGTGAGTTTCAGGCCGGCCTCCGG
This sequence comes from uncultured Gemmatimonadota bacterium, assembly GCA_964458875.1. Taxonomy (GTDB): domain Bacteria; phylum Gemmatimonadota; class Gemmatimonadetes; order Palauibacterales; family Palauibacteraceae; genus Benthicola. The sequence goes on along the minus strand of CAYWLF010000095.1, from coordinate 390 downwards.
CGCGATGTGCCAGGGCCCTGCGCCGATCGGCTTCTCCATGCCTACGGCGAGCCCGAGCGCCCCCGCCGTGCCTGAATCGTCTCCGGCCATCGACCCCGACCAATACTGGAAGTCGACGCCGAGCGAGGGACGGACGTACACGCTGCCGCCACCAAACTCTACGCCGCCCATGAGGTAGACCGAGCTGAACGACTCGTCGAAATGAGGATTCGAGATTGTCGTGGGTCTCCACGTGCCCTCGACCGTGATGTCCGTCGAGCCGGAAACCGGGATGAGAAGGAATCCGCCGAGAGTGAACGCACCCGCACTGCTCGATCTGGGGCTGTCGTCCCCGAAAGTCGCCGTCGCGAAGCCGACCCCCGGTGACAGGCGCAATCCGACGCCGGGGCT
>CAYWLF010000094.1:0-8442 GCA_964458875.1 uncultured Gemmatimonadota bacterium | reverse complement strand
GACCGTACAGGTTCAGGTTCCTGTCGAGCAGGTTGGCGACCCCGCCTGAACCGCTCCGCTGTCTGAGCGAAACGGTACCGGCGTGAATCAACGAGGTATCAACAGAGGCGGTGGGAAGAGCGGCAGCCGAGGGGGTTAGAATCCCATCATCGCACGAGTTGCGGCATCGATCCTGTCGGGCGTCCAGAACGGCTTCCACACGAGATTGACGTCCGCCTTCTCGATGCCCTCGGCTGCCTCGGCAGCGTGCTGGGCGCTCATCATAATTTGACCACCGGCGGGACAGCCCGGACTGGTCAGGGTCATCGTGACCTTCGCGTGCCCGTCCTCGACCTCAACGTCGTAGATCAGGCCAAGGTCTACGATGTTGATGCCGAGCTCGGGGTCGATCACTCCGCGGAGCTCCTCTCGCACCGCCTCTGCCAGGTCCGTCTCACTCATTTGAATCTCCTGTTTCGGGATGTCGGTCCCGGTATTCCGTGGCCGCAGCGGCCAGATCCCGGAGGGAGACCGAGTCTCGTCCGGAGAAGTCGTCAATCAGCGTAGCCGGCGCGCGCGCTCCGACGAGAACACGAGCGGCCTCCAGTTCAGCCGAGGCGTCCAGAAGCACGACGGCGCACAGCCGACCCTTCAACAGGCCGAACGTCGCGCAGGGGCCCTCGCCGGGCTCTCCCCACACCATGGTCTCGTCGGCCAGCGCCGGCCAGCCCACCGCGTCGAGGCTCAGGTCGAACGCGCGGGAGAAGAAATGCGACAACAGGTCGTAGGGTTCCCGTTCCCCCGCCATGTTACGCCCCACGAGCCGTCCGTGTTCGCGAGCGTGCTCCCAGTGCTCGACACGGGTGTGCCCTCCGAAGACCGGGTCGGGGAACCGGGCAACGTCTCCGGCCGCATAGATGTGAGGGTGACTGGTCTCGCCGAAGGCGTCCACCCTGATTCCGTCGGCCACGGCGAGGCCCGCGTCGCCAGCAATTCCGTCACACGGAGTCATTCCGACTCCGACGACCGCGAAGTCACACGCGATCGACTCGGCGCCGACTTCGACCGCCTCGATCCTTCCGCGGCCGACGAACCGTGCGACGGCCGAGCCCAAACGGAAGGATACACCGCGCTCCTCGTAGTGGGCTCGCATCCAGCGTGAGAGATCAGGACTGAGAATACGGGTCCACACCCGTTCCTGTTCTTCTACCACCACCGACGTGACATCATGCGACGTCAGCGAAGCCGCGAGCTCCATTCCGACGAAGCCGGCCCCGACGAGCACGGCGCGGGACCCGGCGATGGCAGCGTCACGGATGGCCTCGGAGTCTTCGACGGAGCGAAGCGTGAAGATTCCATCGAGATCGTACCCTGGAACATCGAGGTGCCGCGCCCGTCCGCCGGTCGAGAGCAGAATACGAGGGGCCCCGAACACGTTTCCCCGCGCACTGGTGACGGTCATGCCCCTGGGGTCCAATTCCAGTGCCTTTTGCCGGGCGACGAGTTCCACGTTCGCCTGCTGCTCGAACCAGTCCTCAGGTTTGACGAAGAGCAGTGACCGCGGCACGTCAGGGTACTGAAGGAACTCCTTCGAAAGCGGTGGTCGCTGGTAGGGTGGCTCGGCTTCTTCGGTGACCAGGGCGATCCTGGAACCCGGGTCCACCTCCAGAATCCCGTCCACCGCCGAGACGGCGGCCAATCCCCCGCCGACGATCAGATAGTCGAACAGTTCCGTTCCCGGCATTTCAGCCCCAGGCCCGATCCACGAGTTCAACCGGATGCACTACCGGGGTTCGGTCGCCGGAACGGATCAAGCCGGCGCCCAGGTACATGATACAGCCGGGGTTTCCCGTGGCGATCCAGTCGAACCCTCCGCTCAGCACCTCGCTGAGCTTAGGGGCTCGTACCCGCGCCGCCAGATCAGGGTGCTCGAGGTTGTACATGCCGGCGCCGCCGCAGCACTGTTCCGAAGAAGACAGAGTCTCGACTTCGAGTCCGGACAAGGCCCTGAGCACCTGGAGGGGCTCCTCCCTGATGCCCTGCGCGTGGTGCAGGTGACACGGGGCGTCGTAACCCACCCGCCCCACCAGCGCGGCCGCGCCTTCGCGGGCAGCCTGCGCGCTGCCCGATCGATCCAGCTCAGCCGCCAGGATCTCAGTGACGTCGCGAACCCTGTCGGAAAGGGCTTCCGCGCGCTCGCGCCATGCCGGATCGTCCGCAAGCCAGGCCGCGTAGTCTTTGAGCCCGGCTCCGCAACCCGCCGAGTCAGTGACGATCCAGTCACAGTCCGAATTCTCGAACGCCTCGATGTTCCGGCGCGCGTTGTCCCTGGCCTCTTCCAGTAGCCCCGAATGCGCGTGCAAAGCCCCACAGCACACCTGTTCGGGTGCCTCGATCTCACGATATCCAGACCTGGCGAGGGTGCGTCTCGTCGCCGAATGAACGTGTCCGAACAGGCCGTCCATCACGCAACCGGTCAGGAGCACGTAGGTCTTCAGGTCGTCCAACTCATCCGGTTGCCGATCCTCGGCGGGAAATGCCGGCGGCGTTGGGGAGGCCGCGGCCGAGGCAAACACAGGCTTGGTCGCTGCTAGGAGGCGCAACACACGTCCGGCTTTTCCCGGAAGGAGTCGACCCAGAGCGCTGGCGAGACCGCTGGATCGGAGGAACCGGGCCGCGCCATAGGTGGCTCTCCCGGCGTCCGGGCCGGTGAGAGCAGCCAGCAGCCAGCGCTCGCGCCGTCTCGCCAGCGGGCGCTTAGGTATTCGTGCCCGCGCTCGCTCCAGGAGGTGCCCGTACGGAACCCCTGCCGGGCAGACGGATTCGCACGCGCGGCATCCGAGGCAACGGCCCATGTGCACAGAAAAGGCCCCGCCCGGATCCACCCGTCCGTCAGCTTCCGCCCGCATCAGGTAGAGGCGGCCCCGCGGCGAATCGTTCTCTTCCCGGAGAATGTCCCAGGTGGGGCACGTCGGGACACAGAATCCGCAATGCACGCAGGCGGCCAGCAGTTCATCCGTGATTCCCGACGGCGGTACGAGTTCTTCCGGGCCCGCTTCCACGGCCGCGCTGTCCAGCACCGCTACTCGGCCGCGGCGGGAGGTGAGGGATCCGAGGAAGAGTGGTCGTGAATGATCTTCCACCCGCCGCTCGTGTGTCGGAGCACCAGGGTGAAGGGGCCCGATCCCGCTGTAGTCTCGGCGCGGAAGAGGATCCAGCGCGCCGTGGCGATCGCCTCCACCGCAGCCAACCGCCGCACCCGTATATCTTCGAATCGGAGACTATCGCGTTCGGCTCCAGGTTCGAACAACGGGGCGTAACGAGCCAGGATCGATTCGTACCCGGTGAGCAGGCCCCCGCCTCCGATGTACGTCGTATTCTCGGATTCCAGGTAGTCATCCATGAAACCGGCCAGCTCGCCCCGGTTCCACGCTTCCGCGGACTGGCTGAGCATCGTCACCACCGCCGACTGGACGTCGGAGTCTCCCTCCTCTTCGATCTCGATTGAGCAGCCGATCAGGAGCGGCAGCGCAAGCAACATCGCAGCCACCGCGACACGCGTAGCACCGATCATGCTGACTCCTCTGCCAGGCGCGACTGGAAATGAGCCACGGATCGCCTCACGGCCTCCTGCAACCTCGGATTCGTGCCCGGGAACGGATGTGAGGCGTCCATGGTGTGGCCCGCCCCCTCGATGATCGCCAGTTCGGCGGTGCCGGCCGCTGTGTGCAGCGAGAACGCCTCGTCGACCGGAACCGCCTCGTCGGCCGTCCCATGCACGATCAGAAGGGCCGGACCCAACCGGCCGGCCGCCGCTTCCATGTCCAGGCAGGCCCGGTTGTGTCGCAGGTCATCCAGGACATCCCGATACAGCGGAAGGCGCTGGCCGGTGCGGGCGTTGAGAATTTCCATCATGTCGCCGTCGCCGAGGGATTGGGTGAACCAGTCTTCGTAGCGGAAAACCGAACCGATGCCGGCCCAGGTCACGACAGCCCGTACCTCCGACCGTGTTGCGCCGATCAGGATGGCGGCCGCCGCGCCTCGACTGTGTCCGATCACACCGACCGATTCCGGCGGGACGAGGCTGACGTCTCCGAGCCGGCCGGCCTGCACGCCGTCCAGGATCGCCTCCAGGTCGGACACCTCGCGCGAGAACGTATTGTGGGCAAATCCCTCGAGGTCGGTGAAGTTCTCCAGGTCGGGTCCGATGCCGGAACCCGAGAAGTTGAAGGAGACGACGGTCGCGCCGGTTTGCCTGGCGAGGCTCTCGGCAAGGTAAGGGAAGAAGCCCCAGTCCTTGAATCCCTTGAAGCCGTGGCACACTACGATCACCGAGGAAACCAGATATCCGGATCCCGCCGAACCACCGTCCACCCCGCGCCGAACGTCCCCGCGGAGGACACCTCCATCCCGAGGAATCTCGAATGGAAGGCGGTTGACGTCGGGTCCCGGCCCGCCCTCAGGCGACATGGTCGGCAACGTTGATCCCGTAGCGCTCCGGGTCCGTGGACCGCGCGATGCTGCGCCGATAATGATTCGTGTCCGGGTCGTGCTCGGTCAGGTCGCGTATGGGCCCGTCGCCCATCCGTTCACCGTCCGCGTCCGCGATGATCCGGACCAGGGGGCGGTTGAGCGCCTTCGGGTTCGGGTTGGGCGCCACCACCACTCCCATCTCGCCCGTGTCCAGGATGACGAGCGTGGCGACCGGGAAGATGCCCATCATGTTGACGAACGCACGAGTCAATACGCTGTCGTACGCTCCGGTTTCCGCCTCGCGAAGCTGCCGGATGGCCTCATCCGGGGAACAGGGCAGGAACTGCTTGCTGTAGTTCGAGATCGCGGCGTCATACGCTTCCGTGAGCGCGATGATGCGGGCGAAGAGCCCCTGTCGCCGGCGCCGGATTACGCGTGGGTAACCGGAAAGATCGGGCTTCATGTGGTGTTCGTACACCGCGAGCATGGCCCGGTAGGGCAGCTCGTCGAACCCTTCGACGTTGAACATCATCAACAGGCCGAAGTCCGGGTGCTGGCTCACCAGCCGCCATTCCTCGTCGTTGAGCCACCCCATCTTGTTCAGGACGGCGGACGGAATCAGAACCTTGCCAATGTCGTGGAACAGAGCCGCAAATCCGAGTTCAAACAGCTGCTCCCGGTTGAATCCCAGGTAATCGCCCAGGGCGACCGACAGGATTGAGACGTTCACGGAGTGGACGTACGAATGGTCGTCGAAGTCCCGAAGCGTGAGCATTCCGAGCATCGTTGCAGGTTCCTGGAGGACCTGGTCCACGACCGCCAGCACCGCGCGTTCCGCCCTCCGGGCCCCGATCGCTTTCCCGAGTACGAGACCCTCCATCATGTCACGAGCGACCTTCACTGATCTCGTGTAGGTGCGCCGGGCCGCTTCAACCGCCTCTTCGCCCTCAGTGCCTTCGAACATGGGCGATGATGGGCCGACGTCGAAGTGTGACACACCATGGCGCTCGATCTCTGCGCACAGCGCCTCGAGGGCTGGCTGGCCTGGAGCCGGATCGGTCGCGAGGAGGGTCAAGAAAGACAGCCAATCGGCCGCGCTTGCTTTCGCGCCTACCTCCAGCCGCCCGACCCCGTGACCGCGAAGCACCTCCCGGAACGCGGAGAGTGACGCATAGTCGTGCAGATCGAGCTTGACCTGCAGGTCGTTGACAAACATGTAATTGCCAGCGACCCAGATGCTGAGGCCACCGTCGTGTTCGATGAGCGCGTCAGCCTGCTCCTTGACCTCCTGGAGGCCGCGCTTCACAACGTCGTTCTCGGCGGGATACAGCTGCACGGCACGGAGCGCCGCGTACATCGTGGAGAGTATGCCGGTTCCCATCTGCTGAGGGCTCGTCATGAGGGACCCTCCTTCCCGGTATCGTCCGGGAAATCGAACTTCATATCCATGTCCACGGGATCGGCGACCAGGTCTTCGTCCTGCTCCTCGAGTACCGCGGCAGCCATACGCTCGTCCGAATCGGCGTCCAGGGCTTTCAGGGCCACGCGCACGGCGCTCTTGACGGGGGCTGCCCTGTCTGATGCGGCCTTCTGAAGAGTGGATCGCGCGGCGTTCGAACCCAGGACTCCCAGCGCACGCGCCGCACAAGCTCGGGTGGCGGGAGAGCGTCGTCCTCCCCACCACTTGCGACCGTTCAGCAGCTTGGAGAGCAGAGGGATCGCGTCGTCCCGGGCGATCGCGGCGTAGGCCCTCATGAAGGACATCTGCTCACCCTGTTCTCGGTCCGCGAAGTCGGACCTGCCGATGATGTCGGCGAGCAGCGACCCAGCGCCCGAGGGACGCACGGCGACGATGGCGTTCACCGCGGCCATTCGAATCTTGCTCCCTGGATCAGATAGGGCCGAGGTCAGAGCCTCGGCGCCGACGGCGGATCCGAGGGTCGCCAGCGCCTCGATGGCGGCCTGCCGGGTGACGTCTCCCGGGCGCTTGGACAACTCCACGAGATCGGGTTCGGCTTCCCGGAGACCAATTCGACCCACGATTCTCGCCGCCTCGGCGGCGAGCATGGGGTCCTCGGCCGAGAGAAGGTCCACTACGTATCCGGGGTTTGCCCCGACCAGTCGATCGAGTGCCTCGGCGAGGCGATCGCGCGTATGCCGGTCGGGAACAGCCGGGATCGCCCTTACGAGGGTCGGAATAGCCTCGGCCTGTAACGCTCCGATCAGGGCCGCCAGCTCTTCCGCGGCGGGAGTGTCCTCCCCGGTATCCACCGCGCTCACCATCTCGGCCATCGCTTCGCTCATATCCCGAAGAAGCGAGGTCACGAGCTCCTGTGTCTCTTTCTCACCCGTCTTGTTTGCGAGGAGCTGCATCTCGTTGACGATCATCGCCACATTGCCGAAGTCGAGTGCGGCCAGAAGACGAGGCAGCAATTCCCGGACGATGTCCACCACCTGCCGTCTTCGCTCCTGGTCTCGCATCTCGAATTGGTCGAGAAGGGCGAGGGTCACGTCGCGCACTACGAGTCGAGCCCACTCCGCTTGCATCTCGCGCTTCAGGTACAGAAGGTCGGGCTCGCCGAGAGTGATGTCTGAAAACTGTGCAGAATCCTCCTCCGTGACCGACCCTGATTCCAGCACGGCCTCGATCTCGGCCATGTCCACGCTCTCACCGGCTCCGGCGTTGCGGTCAGGCGTGGGCATCTCGCCGCCATGGTCCTCCATGACGTCCACGTAGTCTATGCGGACCGTCTTGAAATCGCGGTGCCAGATAGTGGCCAGGAGATCGTCGTCATGCGCCGGTCGTGCGCTGGCGAGGAGCTCCATGAACTCGGCCAGTTCTTCTTCCTCGACCCCGGGCAGCAGGGCCAACTGGCGGATTCCGTCCTTGAAGAACCGAAATGCGAAATTGTCAGGTCCCACGGGCTTGGAGTACACCTCGCGATCGCGCCATAGCAGGCGTCCCTCATCGACCGTGAGAGAGAACTGTGGTGACAGCTCCCACACCTCACCCAGCTTTTCGCACAGCCCGGTGTGAAACCGCTCTATGAGCGGATTCCCGGGCACGTAGGTCTGACGGGCACGCGCGGCCTTGAGAAGTGCGGTGACCGTCTCTTCCATCACCTGGGCGAGTTCGTCGTCTGCTTGTGTCTCCGGGTGGTCCCGCGTCGGGTCCGTATCGGGTGCCTGGTCAGTCAAGGGTCCTCTGCACTTTAGTCCGTCGGTGTTTGGGGCGCGCTCTCGGGCGGACGCCTCGGTAGCCACTTGGATTCCGGCCTGTTCGCCCGCTGGTTAACCGCGCGAGCGAGTGTAAAAAGAAGATCCGAAAGTCTGTTCATGTAAGGAATGACCGAGCTGCTCAGCGCTGGGTCCCGGTCGCTCAGGGCCGTCACCTCTCGCTCGGCACGCCGGCACACGGTCCGCGCCACGTGCAATTGCGCGCCGGCGCCGCAGCCACCCGGCAGCACGAAGGCGGCAAGGGGCGGCAATTCCTGGTCGAGCCGATCGATCCACGCTTCCAGGTCGGCGATTCTTCCGGGATCAAGAGCAGGAATCGTTCCGCGCTCAATCTCCCGATCCGGGTGCGCGGCCGCCAGCCGTGACCCAAGCACGAACAGGTCTTCTTGCACGTGTCTCAGGTCGGATGTTCCAAGCCCACCGTCCGCGTCGAGCGCGAGCGCCATGCCCAGGCAGGCATTGAGTTCGTCGAGCGTGCCATAGGCTCCCACCCGGGCGTCGTGCTTCGACACTTCGAGTCCGCCGAACAGCTTCGTGCGGCCGGCGTCTCCCTTTCGCGTGTATATCTTCACGGAACTGAAACCTTTTCGGACCCGAGCCTCTCGTACAGCTGCCGCGCCGACCGGATATCGCGGTCGGAGATGACCATATTCCGGTTACCGGGGTGCATGACGTCGGTCGGGTCGTCGCTATGGGGCAGGCCGATGACGTGCCCCAGCTCGTGAAGGGCTACCATTCGGATGAACTCGTCAC
>CAYWLF010000093.1:0-8528 GCA_964458875.1 uncultured Gemmatimonadota bacterium | reverse complement strand
CACGCGCTACATGGCCATCAAGAGCCCCACCCAGATTCGACGTGGCACTTTGATGATTATGAATTCATTGTCCTTAATGAACGCATTCATGATTTATCCGATTTAAATGCTGTTTGGCGTGCAGGTACGGCGCCGACGCGCTTCATTGCGCGTTGCATGATGCGCATCGCATCGGGGTCGTCGCTGATGCCCCGGATGATCGGCGCCTGATTCTCGACGCTCACCCAGCCGAGGGACACGAGACCGTCCATCGCGCGTTTCGCCGAGTCGTTCCACTTGAGTGATCCGTTGGGGTTCTCGACGTAGTTCCCCTCGGCGTCCTTCACGAGGAACTCATCGGGATGATTGAAGTGCACCATGATGCGGAGGCCCACGTCCGGGTACGTGGCGTGGAACTGCTCGAGCATCGCCAGGAACGTGTCGTCGAATCGATCCGGGAAGAACGCCATTTCCTTCGTCCCGATCCGGATCGCCTCGATGTCGACCTCGGCGAGGGCGGAGAGCCACTCCGCCAGCTTCTTGTTGGGCAACACCATCGGATCCCCGCCGGACATCAGGATCTCCCGCAGCCGCTCGCGACCCGATTCGGGATGGAGGCCGCCGTTCTCTTCGACGATTCGGTTGTGCTCCAGGATGTAGGCCGTGACGTCATCGATCCTGGCCAGTCCCTTCTTGGCGACAGTGCCGTCCTGGCGTTCGATCTCCTTGCGGGCGATCAACTCCTCCCGGTAGCAGAATCGACAGTGGGCCGAACACGTCGAAGTGACGTACAGCAGGCCCAATTCGTACTTGTGAATCAGTCCCTCGACCGGGCTGTAGTCCATCTGATACCCGGGATCCTCCGAGCCTGCCAGGCTCGTGGTTTCGTCCGGGCTCGCCTTCACCAGGCGTCTGAGGCGCGGGCTCTGCCGCGCCATCTCGAAGTAATGCCGGGTCATCTTGACCGGCATGCGCGCCTCGACGTCCCGCTCCGTGCCCTTCAGGTCGCCGAGCGCCGTGAGCTCATCCTGCGAATAGAACGCGCGCATGTCCTCGGGTACGCGCTCGTCCAGGAACGGCTTGAGGCCGTTGACGTTGTGGCGCTCGTACTTGGGGCTCTCGACGCTATCGAGAAAGGCCTGTGCCCGGGCTGACGGGCTGTATTGTGCGGCATTGCTCATGACGACAATTCTACCTTTGGTAATCGCTCGTTCTCGCCCTCGGACTCGGGCACCATATCAGTATCCAGGAACCGAACGGGAAAATGCAGCCTCCTGCCAGCCCCGGGAAGGGCTGGTACGCCTCACCTGGTGCCCCCGCGAGAGAGCATGGGGCGCCTCTACCTGGTTCATTCTGTACTCATGTATATGGAATAGCGAGGGGGCGCAACGTCGCTTCGACCGATGCGCCACCCTCGGGGGTGACCACTTAACGCCACCGACTCCCGACTCCCTACTCCCTGCCCTTTACACACCCGCAACCGCACGCGTTGGAGAATCCCTCGCTGCCCTCCTCACACCGGAACCGAATCCGGGCACAGGCCTCCGGGTCCTGGCTCACGTACTTGACTCCGGGTGCGTCGGGGTCGGGGCAGGCGGGTTCCTCCGCGACGCATCGGTCGCTCGGGTTCAGCGGCAGGATCTGAATCGCGGCCTGGTCCTCACCCACCGCGGCCAGGGTCACCGCAGGTTCGTCCGGACCCCCGGACTTCAGGCGGTCATGTGCTGCGAAGACCAGTTTGGTGATCTGGGTCGAGAACCTCTCGGTGAACCCGACGAACGTTTGCTCTTCACAGTCGCAGCTGCTCTTGGGCGGCCAGTACGGATAGTCATCGCGGAGGTCCGGCACCCCGTCACCGTCGTCATCAGGGTCCGCTGCATTGACGGTACCGTCCCCGTCGAAGTCCCATTCGGCCGGATCGCCGCAGAAGTAGTAGCACTCGGCCTCGCCCGGACCCGGAGGCGGGGGCAGGTACTCCACCACGACGTGGTCGCCATCTCTCACCGGCACGAGGACGATCTGCGGTGGGTGTGCTCCAGCGCCGGCGCCCGGGTCACCGCGGACGTCGCCGACATAGGGCAGCGGAATGCGGTCCCCGAGCCAGCCGGTAGTGAACGCGAAGGCAATGATCCTACGCGACCTGCCTTTCTCCAGACCGGCCGCAACCTCGATCACATGACCCAGGTCGACCGGGCTCACCCACATGCCGTCGAGCCACGCGACCGGTGGGTTACTGCGCAACTGGCGACGGATCTCGGCTCGGCTGGCGGTGCGCACCTCCGGTCGCGCCAGCGCCGCACGATAGGCTTCGAGGGAAGTGCAGTCGCGATCCGAGACCGCCAAGGCCTGCCCCGCCGCTGGCGGGACCGTGAAGACTGTCGGACCCAGCAGGACGCCTACCAGGCCGAGGCCTCCGATTCTCGAGCGTTTCATAGTGTCAGTACCTCGTGTAGGGCGCGACTCGAAGACTGATGGAAACCAGTCACACCTACCGACCGTATGACACCAGCTCGATCTCGATGGGATCGTCTCCGTCCTCGCTCCAGAACACGGCGAGGGGCAGCCCGATATCAGGCGCCAAACAGGCCTTGAGCCGAACCTCGTTGTTATGCCTCACCTCGACCCGATGACCGGCCTGGCCGGCATGGGTGCAGGGGCCGTTCACGCTGAACGAGACCGACTCGCCTGCGTGGCCCACATTCCAGGAGTCACCCGGGACGAGCGGCTTGCCCATGAACCAGGTCGACATCGGCATGAAGGCCCCTACCAAGATCGGGCCCAGCATCTGACAGCCGGTGGACAGGTGGTACGGGCTCGCCGACCCGCTTTCAACTGTCGCGTTGCCGGAACACTGCGTGCCGGCTAGCTGGCCCTGGATGTCCAGTCGCATTTGGCCAGTCCCCGCCGGGCTTATCGAGAGCCGATAAGTCCCCGTGGTTACCGTGGTGTCCACCGTCTGCTTCAGGTCGTAACGGAACGCTTCCGTGTTTCGGAACTGGTAGGCCTGCCAGACGTTCTGAGCACTGACCGGCTCGGCGAGCGCCAACGTGAACACAGCCGGCCACCAACGAAGGACTGGGGAACACATGATGATCCCTCCCCAGGTGATGGATGCAGCACATCCGTTTGGACTCGGTCGGGATTACTCGGCCATGATACGGCTCGGTGCGAAGAGTGTAAACAAGGCTGTGGGCAAGGGGAGATCCCTACGAGGCGCCCGGTTCCACCCGGACTACTCCGACATCGGTCGGCACCGCCATGTCATGGGCGAACGACTCGGGTTGGGCCCGGCCGACGGGATTCGAACCCGCATGCCCTTGCGGGCGCCGGCAACGCCGGGGGACCGACGGGCGCGTCGGCGCAGGTATCGCACCCGGCGTCTACACGCCATGGATCACCACCGGTCCGGTCGCCGGCACGAATACGACGAGCTGTTAGGGCTCTAGCCGCGCAGTTCTAATCTGCGGGTCTCGGAGACGGAATCTCCTGAGCGAAGGGGCTGTCCAACCAGGCACTGCCCCTAGCTTCCGTTCGCGACTCGCAGGTCATTCGCGAATTCGTCTAGTTGCAACTCGATCAGGGCGAGCGCAATCTTGTCGCAGGTATCAGGGGTACATGCGAAGGGCGCGAGGTAGCCTCCCCCCTGCCACGTGAGTGCCCTTTTGACACTGACTCCAGACAGCGTCTCCACGTCCTGCCAGAACCCCACGATCACGGCCATCGTCCACGCCTGCGCCCCTTCCTGCTGGCCAACCTGGGTCACAATCATCTCGATTTTCAGGGTGGGCATGCCAACAGTCCTATACCATTCCACGTTGTCGAGAATCTCGATGCCGTGGGACCGAAGCTGCGCCTCCGCATCCTCCCTGAGGTCGTCAAAGCGCCCCGGCGGAGCCCGGTCATACCACATAAGGTCGACATAAACCGCCGAATGCCCCTGCAGAGACTGCACAGCGGGAAGCACCAAGTCCTGGCCAGATGCATCGGTGGCCAGTAAGAGAATCACGGATACGACAAGGGACGCGGCAGAGTTAAAGCGCATAGCATCCTACCTCAGTTGCAGGAGTTGCGAGGCCTTGAGGAGAATTACGTTGAAAGGAAGTCTCCTGCAACGGCACCGTTGCCTGACGTGCCCAGCTACTCATCGGCCACCTATCCCATCAGTCGGGGAACTGCGGCTTTTTTGGGACATAGGGGCAGCCTACCTACCGGGCAGGCTTCGTACGGTGGTTACCGTGCGTCAGGACGGGGGCTAGGGGTCATGGCGGCAACGGACCATTCACCTACTTCGGCAACGTCACGTTGAACCCGATGGGCGCCAGCTGCACAGGGTCGCTTCCTGTCGCACTCGGGCCTGCATCAGCCGAGCCCCATCCTCGACATCAGCTCAGCGAAACGTGGATCTGCGCGAAGCGGGTCGAACAAGGGGTCTACCTTGAGTCGGAGGATGCTCTGCGACTTCACCTCGAACGCCTCTTCCAGGAGGTCGAACGCCCGGTCGTGCTCGCCAACGGCGCCGAACACTGCGGCGACTCTCGCCACGTTGTTGTTCCAGCCGGGGTCGTCACGCAGCTGCTCTACCTGTCCGAGGATCTCGAGCGCCTCGGCTCGCCGGCCTGAGCGCGCCTGGATGTAAGCGAGGGTCAGGACGCGGAAGGGACTCTGTCCCGGCGCCGAGTCTTCCCACCGCTCGTATTCCTCCGTGGCTTCCAGGTATCGACCCTGCTCGAGATAGACGCTGCTCAGCAACTCGTGAAGGTAACTCTCGGGCGTGTATGCGCCGTTCTCCTCGGCCTCCCGGAGTGCCATTTCGTACTCACGGTCGTAGTACGACACCAACGCGGGACTGAGTGCGTACTGGTAAGGGTTCAGCTCTCGGGCGCGCAGCGCCTCTGATAGAGCTTCGTCGAAGCGGCCCAGCGAGATCAGCAGCAGGTTTTTTCCGTTGTGAGCCAAGGCAAATTCCGGATCCAACTCGATCGTCCGGTCGTACTGGTCCAAGGCTTCGTCGAACTGAAAGGTGAAGAACAACTGTTCGCCCAAAGTCTCGCTGATGATCGGAGACAACGGGTCCAGCTCGTGCGCGCGCTGTATTGCTGCCAGTGCTTCGTCCGCACGTCCGATCCGGCGAAGCCAGTTGGCATACCAGTGGTGCGCGCTCGGGTAATTCGAGTTCAGTTCGAGCGCGTGCCTTAACTCGCGTCCCGCAGCCGCGAGATCCCCCTGATACTCGAGGATCAGGCCCAGCGCAGCGTGCGCTTCGGCCAGCGTCTCGTCCAGTGCGAGAGCCTTCTCGGCCGCGGTTTCCGCCATCGCCAGCCCTTCGTCCCACGGCATATAGCGGTAGACTGCCAGTAACGCATAGGTGTCCGCCAATCCGGCCCAGGCCAGCGCATACATCGAGTCGCGCTCGAGGACCCGGCGGAAGTGGTCCATCGCCGTCTCGAGCCCCTCCCTCGTGCGCTGGTTCCAGAAATGGCGGCCCCGGACGAAGAGGTTGTACGCTTCGAGATCCTCGGTGGGTCGTGCCTCGATGCGGGCGGCCACCTCGGGCGTGAGAGTGGCCTGGAGAGCCGTCGCGGTCTTCTTCACCAGATCGGTCCGGATGTCGAACAGGTTCGCCGCCGTGAGCTGCTCGTCGTACGTGTCAGCCCAAAGGTGGTCGTTCGTCTCCGCATCGATCAGCTGCACATTCACCCGCACTCGGTCCCCGACTCGGTCCACTCTGCCCTCGAGTACCGTCGCCACGCCAAGCTCCTTGGCAATCTCCGGGATGGTCTTCTCGGTGCCTTCGTACCGGTGCATCGACGTCCGGGCGATCACCCGCAAAGCGCCGACCTTGGAGAGTTGAGTCAACAGGTCGTCGTGCATTCCGTCCGCGAAGATCGCCGCTTCCTCGGCGTCCTCCGTCGATCGTGTTTCAAACGGGAGGACGGCAATGGAACGGAGATCCCGCGCATCGGCAGAGCCGACCGGTGTGCCGGGGCCGAAGAGCAGCCATCCCATGGCCACCACACCCCAGATGGCGAACGCGATTACGCCAACGGCCATCGCGTTACGCCACGTGAAGATGCGGTGATGTGTCCCTTCGTCAGTAGCGCCGGATGGGATGGGCGTGCCGCCCGAAGTCGTCTCCACTTCGCCTGCTTCGCGACGCCCCACGCCTTCCTGCACGAAGGCGGTGGCCAGTGCGAGCGGCAGCCCGATGATGAGCATGAAGAGAGCGAGTGGCGGCGCCCACTCGGGCAGGTTCAGGGCCCCTGCCAGCGTGTCCACGGCTTGGAGCACAAGCCAGCCGCCGATGACATAGATCCCCAGCACCTGCCACAGGGAGCGGCGGTGAACTTCGTGGATCAGCTGCTTCAAGCGGGACATGGTATAAGTATAACCCGGCTGGGGAGTCAGCTTCACCGAGATACCCAGGCAAACTGGGCGTTGACGGTCTAACCGAGCAAGCGTTACGAAACTCGCGGAAGCGAATCGGAGAAAGCGGAGGGGGCGGGATTCGAACCCGCATGCCCTTGCGGGCGCCGGTTTTCAAGACCCATCGAGCGAGTCTGGTCTAAGTACCGCAGAGTCCCGAAGCGTCCTCTCCTCTGCAGGTTACGGATCACGGCCTCCACCCGGGAGGTCCCAAGAGTCACGCCTAATCCCGTTACGGAAGACCCGATTCAGGGCTCTCTCGCGCTGGGGAGTGGTCCGACCGGGTGCGCGGGATCTAGCTTGTCCACATGAAGACGGTCGGCACCCACCTCGTCTCACTCATGACCGCGGAGAGCAAGCTCCGCCACCAGATGCGTCCGTTCATCTGGTACGTTCTCGTCCTTGCGGGCTTCGTCCTCCTGTACGGCTTCCTGTTCCACGTGATCATGGCGTGGGAGGGCCAAGACCACTCCTGGTTCACGGGCATCTATTGGGCGCTCACCGTGATGAGCACGCTCGGGTTCGGCGACATCACGTTCGAGAGCGACCTTGGCCGGATGTTCAGCACGGTCGTGCTCGTGACAGGGATCGTGCTCCTCCTCGTCATCCTGCCCTTCCTGTTCATCCGGCTCGTGTACGGTCCGTGGCTCGAGCAGCGGGCCCGCGCCCGGGCGCGCGAGTTGCGCTCGGTGCCGACGGAGGTTCGGGACCATGTGCTGATCTGCGCGAACGACCCGATCGCCCTCGCGCTCATTCGTCGGCTCGAGCTGGCGGGGGTGCCGGGCTACGTGGTCGAATCCGACCACGAACTGGCCATGCGAATGAAGGAGGCGGGGTTGCCGGTCCTTACCGGCGAGATCGACTCGATCGAGACCTACCGTTGCGGAGGTGCCGAGCGGGCACGCCTCCTGTTCGCCAACGCGTCGGACACGGTCAACTCCAACATCGTCATCACGGTGCGCGAGCTGTCCAAGACGCTCCCGATCGTGGCCCTGGCCGAAGTGGAGGATTCGATCGACGTACTGGAACTGAGCGGGGCCGACCACGTGCTCCCCCTCGCGCGACAGCTCGGCGAGCATCTCGCAAACCGTGTGAGGGCGGGGACGGCGCACGCGAACGTGATCGGCAAGTTCGGCGACAACCTGCTCGCCGAGTTCCCGGTCCACAACACACCGCTCGAGGGCCGCACCATCGGTGAGACGCGGCTGCGGGAGCACACGGGGTTGACGATCGTGGGGGTGTGGGAGTACGGACGCTTCCAGTCGGCGGATCCCGACCTCCTGCTGACGCCGAGCAGCGTCCCGATCGTGATCGGATCGCCAGCTCAGGTCGAGGAGCTGGACGACATCCTCGTCATCTACGACGCCAACCCGAATCCGGTGCTGATCCTGGGAGGGGGCAAGGTCGGGCGTGCGGCCGGGAAAGCCCTCAAACGGCGGGATATCCCCGTCCACATCGTGGAGAAGAATCCGGAATTGGAGCCAAGGATCAGGGGCATCCCCGACCGCCTGTTCATCGGCGATGCGGCCGACCGGAATGTGCTGGATGAAGCGGGGATCGCGACGACGCCGACCGTTCTGCTCACGACGCACGACGACGCGATAAACGTCTACCTGACGGTGTACTGCCGGCGCCTGAACCCGGATGTGCGCATCCTCACCCGGGTCACGCACGAGCGGAACGTCGAGGCCATCCACCGCGCCGGCGCCGACTTCGTGCTCAGCTACGCAACGCTCGGCGTCCAGACGGTATACTCGATCGTGCACGGGAGGGACCTGATTCTGCTGGGGGAGGGCGTGGACGTGTTCTACGTGCCGCTACCGCAGTCGCTGGCGGGGAACACGCTCGCAAAGGCGGACATCAGGGCGCGCACGGGCCTGAACGTGATCGCCATCCAGGAGGGCGAGCGGGTGATCACGAACGTGCCGCCCGAGCGGCCGCTGGTCGCCGGCGCGGTACTCGTGGCCCTGTGCAGCGCGGGGCAACTGGAGCGCTTCAATGAGGTGTTCGGGTAACGGCGCGGGCTCAGGGTTCGAAAGCCCAGCGGAGGGGGCGGGATTCGAACCCGCATGCCCTTGCGGGCGCCGGTTTTCAAGACCGGTGCATTAGCCGTTCTGCCACCCCTC
>CAYWLF010000092.1:0-8536 GCA_964458875.1 uncultured Gemmatimonadota bacterium | reverse complement strand
CCTGTACATAACGAAGAGCACACCATCGGCGTGCTCATGTGGAAGATCCGGAAGGTGTTCGCGGAGCTTGGCCGCGACTTCCGGATTCTCGTCGTGGATGACGCGTCTACGGATGGCACGGCAGACGTGCTGGAGCCCTATCGACGCGTCCTCCCCCTCACCGTGTTTCGTCACGCCACAAGGCAGGGCTATGCGGCCTCCCTCGAGAGGCTGATCCGGGAGGCCGCGAAGACGTCGCGGTATCCGAAACGGGATGCAATCGTGGTCATGCAGGCCGACTTCACGGACGGTCCGGAGATGATCCCGGAAATGCTGCGGCGCTTCCAGGGAGGTGCGGACCTGGTCGCGGGAAGGTCGGTGGACGTCCGCGAAGCGCCTCGTTCGGTCCGCTTCGCGCGCGTCGGGGCCGGTATGATCGTGAAGCCCCAGGCTACGGTACCTGAGGTGGACGATCCTTTCTGCGGTTTTCGCCTGTACCGGCTGGTGGCCCTCAAGCGTGCCCTGAAAGACGTGCCCGACGGCGGTGCCCTTCTGCACCACGATGGGTGGGCCTGCAGTCTGGAGTTGTTGGCGGCGGTCACGCCCCATCTGCGAAGCGCGACGCAGGTGGATATCGCCACGGACTATTCCCGGCGCTACCGGGGGAGCCGTTTCCGGGCCATGTCTACTCTGTGGGGGCTGGTGAGGGCGTCGCGCGACCCCCGGCTTCGCCGCCCGGCCGGGAGCCAGGCGTGAACACCGACAGGCTCGTGCGGCATCTTCTACCGCTCCTGACCTTGCTGGCGGTCGGCGGAATCCAACGTGCCGGAGCCCAATCCGCGCCATCCGATGTCGATCCGGTGGAGGCGTGGCGGTTCCCGGTCGGCGAGCGCATGGAATTCTCGGTGAGCTGGGGCCGGGTGCGCCTGGGCGAGGGATCTATCGAGGTGGAGGCGATCGACTCCATCGACGATCGGGAGACGTACCGAGTCGCCATGGAAGCGTGGGGTGGCCCTCCGTTCTACCGGGTGCAGGACCGACAGGTCAGCTGGATTCGCCCGCAGCCACTCAGTTCGGTCCGGTTCGAGCAGCGGTTGAGCGAGGGAAGCTACAAGCGCGACACCCGATATTCGTTCGATCTCGACGGAATGACGTACGACCGGCACGACATCGTCGACGGAGAGTGGCGGGCGCGCAACGAAGAGACGGCCGTTCCGATCCTCGAAGGGGCGCTTGACGACGTCTCGTTCCTGTTCTTCGCTCGGCTGCTTCCGCTGGAAGTAGGCCAGCGGTACGAGTTCGATCGCTACTTCAAGGAATCCGGCAATCCGGTCATCATCGAGGTGCTGCGACGCGAGGAAATCCGTGTTCCCGCGGGAACGTTCCAGACAATCGTCGTGCGGCCGATCATCCAGACCGGCGGAGCGTTCGGCGATGGTGGCGAGGCGGAGTTATACCTGACGGATGACGACCGACGCCTGATCGTCCGCCTGAAGACGAGCATGGCGGTCGGATCCGGCAACCTGTTCCTCACGGGGTACGAGCCCGGCGAAGGGGACTTGATACCGATCGACACTTCCGCTGCTTCGGTGCCGGTGGACCTCGCCGATACACGGGAAGACCTGCCTTGAGCACCTCGTCCGACCCCAGGCGCGGAGTGCGCCGTATCCCGGTCGGTGAGCGTTCGAACAAAGTCTCGTCCGGCGACTTCGCCGATCCACCGCCGGCCGGGGCCAGCCCATCCTTCAGCCAATTCTACGATTCGCTACCTGGCATCCTGGCGGCCGATTCGTTGCGGGCCGTAGCGCGAGGCGTCGCTTCGGCCGTGGCCCGCGACCGTGAGGTCGTCTGGATGCTTGGCGGCCACGTGGTGAAGACGGGTCTGTCCGTCGTCCTGATTGACCTCATGGAGCGCGGAGCGATCACGCATCTCGCGGTGAACGGCGCCACGGTGATCCACGACTACGAGACGTGTCGCTGGGGCGGCACTTCGGAAGACGTGGAAGCCGGCCTGGCGGACGGCACGTTCGGCATGGCACTCGAGACTGGCCGCGACATGAACATGGCGATCCGCAGAGGAAGAGACGAAGGGCTCGGACTGGGGGCGGCGTTGGCCGCCGATCTCGATGGCCGGGGAGACAGTGAGCACCCCGAACTGTCGCTCATCCTGGCCTGTCACCGGCTGGGGGTGCCGCTGTCGGTGCACGTCGCGATCGGTGCCGACATCATTCACCAACACCCCGAGGCGGACGGCGCCGCGATTGGCGAGACCTCATATATGGACTTCCTGTCCCTCGTGGAGACGCTGCGCGGGCTGAACGACGGCGGGGTCGCCATCAACGTGGGCTCGGCCGTGATCCTCCCGGAGGTGTTCCTCAAGGCGCTCACCATATGCAGGAACCAGGACGAAGGCGCCCCGCGGGGATTCGTCACGGCCGATTTCGACATGATTCGCCAGTATCGACCCCGCGTAAATGTGGTGGAGCGACCCACGCGTACCGGGGGCGGCAAGGGGTATCAGATCACGGGCCATCACGAAATCATGGTGCCGCTGCTGGCGTGGGCCGTTACTGAGGAGATTTCGCGCTGATTCGCCGCGTTTTCAAGGCGATCATCGGCGCATTTCGAGTTCCGGGAGTCGCTTTGCGGCGTCATCCGGGCTCAGGTATATTGAACAGGCAAGCCCCGGCGGCCGGGCGGCTCGACGCGAGAGCCGGTAGCACCGGGAGGGATTAAATCAAGAAGGAGGAGCTTTGTCACGAGGACGACAACAACAAACGACGTTGGATCTGGCTCGCGATGAGCTGTTCAGTCATATTCAGCGATGCGGTGTTCTCGACGCCGAGGACACGGAGCGTCAGGAGTGGATGTCGGACACGGTCGAGTACCTGCGCGAGCGGTATCCGGCTCTTTCCGACGGTGAAGTGGGCGAGCTCCAGGCAATCGGGCATAGATACTGTCAGCCGGCGATTCCGTTTGGTGTATCCGATGGGGATAGCCCCGAGGCAGCTGTATCCGATGGGGAGAGCCCCGAGGCAGCTGTGTCCGAGGAGGAAGTCCCCCAGGTAGCTGTGTCCGAGGGGGAAGCCCCCCAGACCACCGACTGAGGCAAGACGAGGTCGGCACAACCTGAACCTGCTGCTCCAGCGACCGACAATGGTCTCTCATGAGACCTGACTCGATGCCGGGTGGGCTCGAAAGAGCCCCCCGGAACGGGCCCGCCTCCCCGACGATTTCCGGACGATGAACGCTCTCTCCATAGTGAGGGTCGTTGCGATCCTTGGCCTCGTGGCCGCGAATGCGTTCTTCGTGGCTGCTGAGTTCGCCCTCGTGGCATCCAAGCATCTTCCCCCGGAAGATCCGGGTGATGAGCCGCGGCGGCCTGACCCGAGGGTCGTGCGTGCGCGGGGATCACTCGAGCGCCCGATCTCGAGCGCCCAGATGGGAATTACGCTCAGTTCTCTCGCTCTGGGGTGGCTCGGTGTGTCATGGTTGGCGCCCGCGACGCAAGGGGCGCTCGATGCCGCGCGCGTCCCCCTTCCGAGCGGCGTCGGAATCACGGTCGGCGCCGTCGTGTCGCTCCTGGCGATCGCGGCGTTGTACCTGGTCCTGGGTGAGCTCGTGCCGAGGACGATCGCCCTGAGTCGTGCCCGACGCGTGGCCCGCCTCGTCGCCGCGCCCCTGAACGTCTTCACCGCGCTGATGGCGCCGCTCTTGTGGGCTCTCAACGGGATCGCCGTCCCCATCGCCAGCCGCAGGGGGGGCGATTTTCCTGTCGGCTACGGCCAGGTGCACGGGCCCGACGAGATCGAGGCCCTTCTGCGGCACAGCCGTGCCGAGGGGGTCGTGGAGGAGGATGAAGAGGAGATGATCCACGGGGTGTTCGAGCTGACTCGCACGGTAGCGCGCGAGGTGATGACACCCAGGCCGGACATCGTGGCGTTTCCCGAGACCGCAACCCTGGACGATGTCCTGGATACGGTCGCGGAGTCGGGCTACTCGCGGGTTCCCGTGTACCGGGAGTCGATCGACGACGTGACCGGTGTGGTGTTGATGAAGGACCTGCTCAGGTGGATGCGGCGGTCTCCGGCCGAGGAATTCTCGCTCACCCGTGTGATGCGGGGGCCGTTCTTCGTGCCGGACACCAAGCCTGTGGATGACCTCCTGGCCGAGTTTCGGGACCAGAAGCTCCACCTGGCGGTGGTAGTCGATGAGTTCGGGGGCACGGACGGCGTGGTCACGCTGGAGGATCTGGTCGAAGAGATCGTCGGAGACATTTTCGATGAGCACGACGTGGCGGAGGAGGAGATCGTCTTCCTGGGCGAGGGTCGGGCCCGCATCGACGGCGGCGCCGATCCGGCGGATCTGATCGAGCAGTTCGATCTCGGTGATGTCGACGACGTGGACGAGTACGACACGGTGGCGGGCTACGTGATCGGAAAGCTCGGCCGGATCCCGGAGACGGGCGAGACCGTACGACTGGGTTCCGCCGAACTCGAGGTGGTCGAAACGGCCGAGCAGAGGGTAACGAGCATCGAGTTGCGGGTCGTCGGCACGGATCCGTCGTTGGAAGAGTCGAGCGGGGACGGCAAGGTCGATTCGCAGGACACGAACTGACACCCTTTCGGGAGCACGCATGGGCAAACTGAGTCGCAGAGGGTTCATCCGCAGCGCCGGAGCGGTGGCCGGGGCTGGCGCGCTCGCTCCATCGGTCTTCGGGCGGGATGTGCTGGCCGGGACGGTCGACCGTCCGTCCACGGGCCCGCTGATTCTTGACGGTGCGGCGATCGAACCGGCCGTCGTATCCAGCGGAAACGGACTGCGAGCCACGGAGACCGCCCTGGAGGCGATTCATGGCGGTCTCGGTACCCTCGAGGGGGTCGTGAGCGGAGTGAATCGGGTGGAAGAAGATCCTTCGGATCAGACCGTGGGGTACGGCGGGTTTCCGAACGCTCTCGGCGTAGTGCAGCTCGACAGCCAGGTGTACCACGGCCCGACCCGGGGCGTGGGGGCGGTGGCGGCTCTCGAGGGCTACGTGAATCCGTCGCGGGTCGCTCTGGCGGTGATGCGATACACGGACCACGTGCTCCTGGTGGGCCGCGGGGCCGCCCGGTTCGCTTCGGACATGGGTTTCGAGAGAACCGACCTTCTTACTCCCGAGTCCAGGGAGGTCTGGCTTCGCTGGCGCGCCCGGCTCTCCGACCAGGATGACTACCTTGCCCCCGAGGAGAGCGGAGAGACGATCGGTGACTTTTCCGACCCCGGCGGCAGCGGATCGCCTTCGCCGGTTGAGGCCGTCGGCTCCCTGGATTCGTACGATGGAGTCCGACCGATGGGCACGATCCATTGCTCGGCCGTCGATGCCGACGGTAACCTGTCAGCTGTGACGACGACGAGCGGTTTGTTCTTCAAGATTCCGGGACGGGTGGGTGACAGTCCACTCCCTGGCTGCGGCTGCTACTGTGACAACGATGTCGGGGCCGCCGGTTCGACCGGCCGCGGAGAAGCCGTGATCAAAACGGTCGGCTCGCACCTGATCGTCGAAGAGATGCGACGCGGGGCCCACCCCACGGACGCGTGCCTCACGGCCCTGCAGCGCATCGTGGACTGGACGATCGAGAGCCGCCTGCTCGACGAGACGGGCCGACCGAACTTCAACGCCAACTACTATGCCATGAACAAGCGGGGCGAGACCGGTGGCGCGGCCATCTGGTCCGGTCGGCAGCACGCCGTGAACAACCGCGAGGGCAATCGGTTGCAGGATAGCGCGTACCTCTTCGAGCGAGCGTAGGGACACCATGGAAGGTTCCCGGTTCTGGAGTGCCGAGGAGTTCGACCGGCAGGCTCAGCGTCTGTACGAAGCCGGCGACTACGACGGAGCGCTGGAGAGTCTTCGGCGTGGAGCTGCGCTGTACCCTGAGGCCGTCGAACTCCTGGTCTCGATCGGCTACACACACCTGGCGCGAGAAGAATACGTGTGGGCTCGCAGGTCGTTCAGCCAGGTCCTGGAGCGAGAGGTCGATCACGAGGACGCACTGGTGGGTCTCGGGGAAAGCCGGTTGAAGCTGGGGGAGCGGGCCCGCGGCTTTCAGTGCTTCGAGCGGGTGCTCGACCTCGGCTTTGGCCGCGATCTGGACCTGATGCTGTCCATCGGGCGGGCGCTCTTCAGGGAGGGCCTGTGGGAGCATGCTGAGCGTTTCTTCCGCAGGGCAGTGGCCGCGGACGAGAAGAGTGCTGACGCTGCGGCCGACCTGGCCTACACGTTCCACAGGCGGGGTGACGGCGTGCAGGCGCGACTGTGGCTGGAGCGCTGCCTGGAGCTTGACGCGGATAACCACGACGCTCGCTCGCTCCTGGCCAACCTGTTCTACGAGGGTGGCGAACCCGAAAGAGCGTTGGATCACCTGGACCGGATTCCCCTCGACAACCTCTGGGATCCGGTGAGCGTGTGGCGATTGGTGGAGTTGGTTCGCGCGTATCGTGAGGTCACGGACGGCGCGCGAGAGTTGGACCCCTACCTCAAGCGCCTCGACCAGCTGTTCGTGGATCCGACACCCGAGGAGCGCATTCTGCTCGAGGTCGAGATGGAAGCCGCCGGACTCGAAGCCCCGTCCATGGCTGCGCGGGATCAGCTGGATCTCTTCGGAGGCGACCCGGAAATGGCTCCGTCCGGGCAGAGGATGGATTGGACGGGAATCGTCCGTGCGATGTGCGAAAGCTCGACGAATCCGGGGCAGTCGGTCGAGGAATTTATGAGAGAGACGGCGCGCCGCGTGCGCGACATGACCGGAATCGACATCCCTGACGACGATCCTGAGGCGTTTCTCAAGGCGTCGGCTCGGGCCGGAGTGCTGCATATTGACCGCTAGTTCCCCGCGCTATAGGCCCAGAAGAGGGAGGACACATGATGAGTAGGGTTATGCGTGGGCTGCTCGTACGGAGGCTCGAGGAAGAAGGCATGCCGGCGGAGATCCCGATCTCGGTGGCGGAATTGCACCGCAGGCTTCTCCCGTACCAGCTGTGCCGGGACCGTCTGGGGTTCGCCACCAAGGGTGAGTACGACGTCGACTTCCTTCAGTTGCTGGTGGACGACGACAGTATCCACGTTCCCGAGGTTGCCTTGCTGGAGGCCGTCCGCAGAGAACTCGGTTCTCCCGAACCGGGGCTGGCCCTTCTTCAGCGCTTCGCCGCGTCCGAGGTCCGGCTGCGTACGCCGGCGTCGGGGTCGCCGGACCACGCCGAGGAACCCGTCGAAACTGGACCGCCGATTGCCATCCTGGAGACGGGCCGGTCACGCGGCGACCACCTGCCGGGACTCGACGACCCGTTGCTGGTCCCACAAGACGCGTCGGCTGATGCGCTGGGTCGACGGCCGGCGGAGCCCGGGCCCGGGTCCGAATCCACGGCAGTCACCGGCTCTGGCACGTCCTGCCGGAGCTGTAAGTCTCCGCTTCCGGAGCGGGTCGGAGTGCGGTTCTGCCCTCACTGTGGAGCAGACCAGGAACGCTGGCCGTGTCCCTCCTGTGGAGAAGAAGTGGAGCAGGGGTGGAGTTACTGCGCCCTGTGCGGTAAGATGTTGCCCACATAATGAGGGTGGGACGCGGGAATACGCGTCCGCGCATTTGAAGAAACTGGCTGCACACAGGAGCTATAATGATGGAGAAGAAGATCTGGGGGCTGACGTTGGTCGCCCTTCTCGTGACGGGCCTCGCGGCCTGCGGCGGCGATGCCAACGCGAACGGCGATGCCGAGGCCGATGCTGAGGCCGCCGAGGTGGTGGCGGCAGAGCCGGCGATGGACGTGGTTGAAATGGACGTGGCCGACGCGGAAATGATGGACCAGGAGCTGCCGGAGGGCGTCACGGCGGCGATGGTCGAAGAGGGCGAGGGCATCTACAACGGGGCTGGCATCTGCATGTCGTGCCACGGAGCTACCGGTGAAGGCATCCCCAACCTCGGCGCCGACCTGAGCGATGACGAGTGGCTGCACGTCGACGGCTCGTACGAGCAGATCGTCGAGAACATCCTGGAGGGCGTCACGGCGCAGGAGTCCAGCTCCGGTGTCCCGATGCCGGCCAAGGGCGGCACCGCGATCACTGACGACCAGGTCAATGCTGTCGCCGCGTACGTCTGGACGCTGAGCCAGTAACGAACCGGCACGGCCGGTCGCATTGCAGAACTGGAGGCCGGCGCCCCGCGGGGTTGCCGGCCTCTTTCTTCCATCGAAACATGAAACGGAGGACCCCGCGGAGATGACCCGCCCATGATTCGTGTCGCCCTGATCCCGGGAGACGGAGTCGGCCCGGAGGTGGTGCGCGAGGCCGAGCGCGTGATGAGCGCATGCGTGTCCGCCGGCCTGGTCGACATCCGAAGCGAGACGTTTCCACACGGGGCCGAGCACCACCTGGCCACCGGCGAAACGTTGTCGGACGAGTGCTTTGTCCGCCTGCGTGACGACTTCGACGCGATTCTGCTCGGTGCCGTCGGCGACTCGAGAGTTCCGGACGGCAGGCACGCGCGAGACATCCTCCTCGGACTTCAATTCCGGCTCGACCTGT
>CAYWLF010000091.1:6271-8543 GCA_964458875.1 uncultured Gemmatimonadota bacterium | reverse complement strand
GATCGGCGGGAGGAACCTCCCGATGATGGGGTCCAGCTTCAGGAACAACCACGACAGCACCCACACCGTGACCCCGATCGGTGCGATCACGATCAGCCCCGTGGCCAGGTATCGCCTGATTCGCTGTGCGATCCGCTGCATGTCGGCCCCTGCGCGTTGCCGGGTTCGTGTGTCCGCTGTCAGGCTAGCCGTCAGCCAGGCATCGCAGCAACTCCTCCTGCAGGGCGAACATTGGCGTGGTCTCCCTCTCCGGTCCCTCGGGGTGGTCGAGGCCTATGACATGCAGGGATCCATGCACGACCAGCCTGAGGATCTCGTGTCGCTCCGATTCACCGAGACGGGCCGCGTTGTCGGCGGCGACCTCCGGAGAAATGTAGACGTCGCCCAGGAGGCTCGGCCCGTCGCCCAGTTCAAAGGCGATGACATCCGTGGCCCCATCGCGCTCGAGGTACTCTCGGTTGAGATCCCGCATCTCATCGGTCGATACGAAAGTGTACGACACCTCGCCGGTGCGCTCCCCGTGTGACTGGAGGGCGGCGAGTGCCGCCCGGCGCAGCACGGGCTCGCGTGCGGCGAGGCCGGGCCAGTCCGCGAGCCGGTTGAAGTAGAGGTCAGGCGGCATGGCGGGGCCCGGACCGGATCAGGACGGAGTAGGGCCGGACTCCGCGCCCTCTGCTTCGGCGACGGTGGGCTTGGCCACCGCCTGGATACCCGACGGATACTCGATCCGGGTGTGATACATGCCGATCAGGACGCGAGCGAACTCGGCCTTGGCGACCTCGAGATCCCGCAGGGTCAGCGGGCACTGATCGAGCTGATTCTCGGCGATCCGTGCGTTCACCAGCTGGTCGATCGTAGCCCGGATCCGATCTGGAGTCGGATCCTGCAGGACACGTGTCGCCGACTCGATGGCGTCGGCCAGCATGACGACTCCCGTCTCCCTGCTCTGTGGCTTCGGGCCGGGGTACGCGAAGTCCGAGGGATCGAGGTCGAGATCCGGTTCCGCCTGGCGCGCTTTGTCCAGGAAGAAGGAAATCATCGTTGTCCCGTGGTGCTCCCGGATGAAGTCGTGGATCACACGAGGCAGACGATGCTCGGATGCGAGTCGCAGGCCATCCTTGACGTGGTCGCGGATGATCGCCGCACTCCGGCGCGGTGGCAGTCGGTCATGCGGGTTACGGCCGCGAGGCTGGTTTTCCACGAAGAACTGAGGATTCGCCATCTTGCCGATGTCGTGATAGTAGACGCCGGCCCGCGCCAGCAGTGGGCTCGCCCCGATGCCCAGGCAGGCAGCCTCCGCCAGGTTCGCCACGTTGATCGAGTGAGCGTACGTGCCGGGCGCCTCGCGTGAGAGTTCGCGAAGGAGCGGCGCGTTGAGATCGCTGAGTTCGAGGAGCGTCTGATCGGTGCTGACGCCGGTCAGCTTCTCGAGGGCCGGGATGAACGCCGCCAGGGCGAGGACCGTGCATAGGGTGGCGCTGACACCCCCCCAGAACAGGGCTCGCAGGATCTCTTCTGCCGGCAGCGACCGCAGGAGCACCATCGCCAGGCCGGCCAAGAAATAGGCGCCGCCGATCAACGCGATCAACACCCAGCCGTGGCTGCGCCGCCTCACCCGTCGGATGCCCAGGGCCCCGGTGCCGCCCGCCGCGATCATCTTGAACGGCACACTGACCGCCGCCAGCGCGAACACCGCCTCGCCCAGCAGAACGATCTGCCCGCCGACCACACCTGCGACGACAGCCACGGCCACGAAGCTGATGAGCCCGTCGTACAGCGCCCCCACGAGGAGCGCGAGAAGAGCGACCGGGATGAGCTCCGATGGATAGCCGGCCTGCTGAATCAGGCTGGCCGATACCATGACCACAAAAACCAGGCCCATCAGGATGAGATACGCCCGCACGTCCCTGTATATCGCGGGCCTGAACATCAGGAGCACGGCCGCCAGGAGGGCGATGAGTATCCCCGTGTACAGGACGCTTCCGGCACTCGCCAGGCGCTGGCCGGTGCTCCCGGCCAGTCCTCTTCGCACCAGTTCGTCGTTGTAGGCCCCGAGCCGGTGCAGGTCGCGCCCACCGACCCGCTCGTGAGCCGTTACGATTCGTTCGCCTTCCAGGATCACGTCCGACACCGTGTCCACGGCCGCCCGGGCCTGCTCGAGCGCAGTCCGGGTCGCCAGGTCGTCCGGTATCAGTGTCGCCTTTCGGAACCGTATCAGGAGGCTCACGTAGATCTGGAAGCCATCCACGGACACGTCCTGCGGTGCGTACAC
>CAYWLF010000091.1:0-6171 GCA_964458875.1 uncultured Gemmatimonadota bacterium | reverse complement strand
TCTCGCGCATCCGCCAGGTCTTCGCCGCCGGGGTTCGAGCCGAATATGGAATCGGCCTGCTCGAAGAAGCGGCCGACGTTCGCGAGCGCCGTGTCCGCGGCGGCGACATCGAGGACATAGACAGGGAGCACCACGCGCTCCGCGTTGTCCCGCTCCCTCGCCACCTGATCCGGCGATTTCGGAACCATGAACTCGAAGGCGGCGATCACGTCTTCGGTAGCGACGGCCCCTTCCTGGACGTCCACCGTCTCCGGAAGCGTGTGGCTTCGGAACATGAGCGGAACGGCTATCGCGATCGCGAGCACTACGAAGATGCGGAAGCCGTGGTGAAAGAGCTGGTCCCGCCAGCCATCGCCTGGCCGTCGGTCGATTGCGCGAGCCGCGTCGCGCCACGTCTCCCGGAACCGGGCCGCGCTCATCCTCCTCGCCTGCCACCGTTGTCGTGATCGGCGTACGCGCGAATGATCTCCTTCACGAGGTGGTGGCGCACGACATCCGATTCGCTCAAATACACGAAATCGATACCCTCGACGGACTTGAGGATTCCCTCGATTTCGAGCAATCCTGAATCCTCGGGGCGAGGAAGGTCGATCTGTGTCACATCGCCCGTGATGACCGTGCGCGAGTTCAGTCCGAGGCGAGTGAGGAACATCTTCATCTGAGCGGTGGTCGCGTTCTGCGCCTCATCCAGAATCAGGAAGGCGTCCGACAGCGTGCGACCCCTCATGTAGGCCAGCGGCGCGATCTCGATGGTGTGCTCCTCGATCGCGCGGCGCATCCTGTCGGCGGGCAGCATGTCCTCCAGGGCGTCGTAGAGCGGCCTCAGATACGGATCCACTTTGTCCCGGATATCGCCGGGAAGGAACCCGAGCGCCTCTCCCGCCTCCACCGCGGGCCGCGTCAGGATGATGCGGCGCACTCGTTTTCTGGCCAGGGCATCGACGGCCATGGCCACGCCCAGATAGGTCTTCCCCGTCCCGGCCGGTCCGATGCCGACGACGATATCGTTCTTCCTGATCGCTGACAGGTATTCCTTTTGCCCCTTTGACTTAGGGCGAATGACCTTACGTGCTCCAGGAAGTGCTACGACCTCCTCTTCCGACTCCACGACCGGAGTGAGGGGCTCCTTTTCGGCCTCCGCGAAGAAGCGCTCCACGTCGGCCAGATCGAACGAACGCCTGAGCTGCGCCATCTGGATCATCCTCTGGGCGACCGGGGTGCAGCGCTCGACCGCCTCGACGTCTCCCGAGAGGATCAGCTGGTCGTTTCGGAGAATGACACGCAGATCGCCGAGCCGCGCCAGGGCTTTCACGTGAACGTCGTTCACTCCTGCCAGGAGCAACTCGTCGGCACCCTCGGCCGCGAGACGGTGCTGGATTACCGGTGCGTCCAGCGGCTGCGAACTCGAAGCGCCCGGTTCAGCCATCGTTCCGGACCTTCTCCCCGGCCAGCTGGATGCCGAGGTCCGCCAACAGCTCATCGTCCACGCCGGACGGGGCCCCTTCCATGAGGCCGCGCGCAGCCGTGGTCTTTGGAAACGCGATCACGTCCCGCAGAGACGAGACACCCACCATAAGTGCCACCAGGCGATCGAGGCCGAGTGCAAAACCCCCGTGGGGCGGGACTCCGTAGCGGAACGCCTCCAGGAGGAAGCCGAACCGGGCGTCCACCTGCTCCTCGGTCATGCCCAGCACCTCGAGGATGGCTCGCTGCAGAACCGGCTCGTGGCACCGGATGCTGCCGCTGGCCAGCTCCGTGCCATTGAGAACGAGGTCGTACGCCCTCGATCGCACGGAGAACGGATCGGCGAGCAACTCCTCGGCGGTCACGTCCACTGGCATCGTGAACGGGTGGTGACTGGCCGCCGGGGCGCCGGTCTCGGGGTCGGCCTCGAACAGTGGGAAGTCGGTGACCCAAAGCCACTCTTCGCCGTTCGACATGGCTCCCAGCTCGGCTCCCAGCCCGCGGCGAAGTACGTCCAGGGCCGGAGAGCTCTCCGAATCCGGGCCGGCGACCATCACCAGCAGGTCGCCCGGTACGAGTCCGAAGTCCGATCGCAGGAGCGCGGCGGCTTCTTCGTCAGCCGCGCGGGCCGCCGGACCGGTGAAACCGCCCTCGGTGCATTTCATCCACAGGGCGCCCTTCGCCCCTGCGGCGCGGGCCGTGTCGTTGATCGCATCCAGCCGGGAGCGGGACAGCGACGCACCACCGGGAACGACGATCCCCCTCGCCCTTCCCCCGGCGGCGATCGCTCCGTCGAGGATTCCGAAACCCCGCCCACCAAGGACCTCCGAGAAATCCTGGATTCGCCAATCGATCCGAAGATCGGGCTTGTCGGTTCCGTACCACTCGGTCGCCTCGGCCCATGTCATCCGCGGGAACGGAATCGGGATGGAGCGGTCGAGCGTGGAGGCGAACATCTCGGCCAACATCCGCTCGCAGGCACCGAAGACGTCGTCCTCCGCTACGAAAGCCATCTCGACATCGATCTGCGTGAACTCGGGCTGCCGATCCGCCCTCAGGTCTTCGTCGCGCAGGCACCGGGCGATCTGAAAGTAGCGATCGAAGCCTGATACCATGAGCAACTGCTTATACAGCTGGGGCGACTGCGGAAGCGCGTAGAACTCGCCGTGATGTACCCGGCTCGGCACCAGGTAGTCACGGGCGCCCTCGGGGGTTCGGCGCGTAAGGAACGGTGTCTCCACTTCCAGGAACCCCTGTTGCGACAGCGAGGCACGGGCGGCGTTCGTGGCGAGGTGCCGGACTACGAAGTTCTGCTGCAGTTCGGGACGGCGCAGATCGAGCACCCGGTGCCGAAGGCGCAGCTCCTCGGAGGGCAGTTCTTCTCCCGGCGGAATGGCGACCAGGATCGGCAGTGGATCCGAGGAGGCCAGGACCTCCATCTCCCGCACCCGGATCTCTATTTCTCCCGTAGCCATCTCCGGGTTGGCGGCCCCCGCGGGCCGCGCGGCCACTTGACCGTGGATCCACAGCACGTCTTCCGGGTTCAGGCCGGCCGCCGCGCTGATGACCTCGGCCGGCGTTTGCTCGGGCTCGAAGGCCAACTGAACCAGGCCCGTGCGGTCGCGGAGCAGAACGAACTTCACCCCACCCTTGTCGCGGCGGCGGTGCACCCAGCCCGCGAGGCGTATTGTCCTTCCAACCCAACTGGCGTCGATCAACCCGCAGGCGACGTCGCGATAGTGAGTCGCGCCGGGCAGACCGCGAAAGGTCCCGCGATCGATCTTGCCGCCCGGCTCCATGCTTCCCTCGTGACTCAGAGTTCCTCCCGGTCTTCCACTGACCCCTGCCGCTTCGGCGACTGGAGTACGTTCCACAGTATCATACCCGCTGTAAGCCCGATCGTCGCGCCGACCACGTCTGCCGCCATGTCACCCATGCTCGCGACCCGACCGGCCAACCACTGCTGGTGCACCTCATCCAGCAGCGCGAACAAGGCCAGCACCAGAAGGGCGACGGCCCCGGCCGCGGCGTTGCGCCGTCCCATCGCGCACAACGCAGCGCCCACCAGCCACCCCAGGACGAAATACAGAACGCCGTGCACCAGCTTGTCCAGCCACAGTGGCGGCGCCCGCACCGCGAGGCCCGCCAGTGGGACCGTCGTCGCGATGAGAATCAGCACCGCCCAGGTGGCGACGGAGCGCCAGGAGCCGGAAGGGCCTCTCAAGCGCCAGCGTCCAGAATCAGCCGACGGAAGCGACCCGCGTCCTCAGCCCCTGAGAGCTTAGCTCGGAGCCCGGGATCGCGCAGCGTTCGACTGATGTGCCCCAGCGTCTTCACGTGGTACCCCGCGGTCGATGGGGGGCCCACCATCATCACGACCAGCTGAACGGGATCCCCGTCCACGGCCTCGAAGTCCACCGGTTCACGGGTCCTCCCCGCCACGATCTCGAGACGCTCCAGTCCGGGGCACTTGCCGTGTGGAAGTGCAATACCCGACCCGACGCCCGTACTGAGCACAGACTCCCGCTCGATGACGACGCGATGGATGTCCTCCAGCCGATCGAGCGAATCCGCTACGGTGGCAAGGAGAAAGCACATCTCCCGGAGGATCCCGGGCTTGTCCAGGGAATCCAGGGGTACCTTGATACGCTCCTCGGTGAGGCGCGAGGAGAGCGTCAGGGGCGGGCCTGGAGAACGGGTACTCGTAGCCGAGCTCCGGAGGCGGAGGACACTGACGGAGGCACCCTGTCCGGGGCTCCGATTTCGCGCCGGTTAAGATACCGGCGACCGGAAGGGGCAGCAAGCCAGCACTTGCGCTATGACGGCCCGGTGAGGAACGTCGTTCCCATGCCAGAAAACGTGGAAGGAACCCGACGGATCGAACTGCTCGACCACCTCCCGGGCGACTACGAGGCGGTTCTCGGCACGACACTCGCTGAACTGAAACAGCCCACCTATCGGGCGAGGCAGATCTCCGGGTGGGTGCACGAGCGATTCGCCGCCGGGTTCGACGAGATGACCGATCTCCCGGCGGACCTGCGCAAGGTCCTGGCCGAGAGGTTCTCCCTCTCGCCCCTGGAGATGGCTTTCCAGGCCCGATCCGGGGACGGCACGGTCAAGCACCTGTGGCGCCTGTGGGACGGGGAGCAGGTTGAATCGGTGCTCATTCCGTCGCGGGACCGGGTCACCCTGTGCCTCTCGTCCCAAGCCGGGTGCGCGCTGGCATGCCGGTTCTGCGCCACCGGCGACTTCGGGTTCCGGCGGCACCTGAGCGCTGCCGAGATCGTCGCCCAGTTCAGGGACGCGGAACTCCTCTCACGCCACACGTTCGGCAGGGGCATCGCCAACGTGGTCTACATGGGCATGGGCGAGCCTATGGCCAACCTCGATGCGGTCCTCGCGTCTCTTTCGATTCTGCACGGCGGATTCGGATTCGGCGCCCGCCGCATCACGGTGTCCACCGTGGGGCTCGTGCCCGGGATCCGGGCGTTCGCCGCTCGGCCGGAGCCCTTCCGGCTCGCGGTGTCCCTGCATGCGCCCGAGCACACGCTACGGGAAATGCTCGTCCCGGTAGAGAAACGGTACCCGCTCCCCGACCTGTTTGCGGCGCTGCGGGAGTACCAGGAGGCCAAGGGCCGCCGAATCACGTTCGAGTACACTCTGATCGAGCGCGTAAACGACTCCCCCGAGCTCGCGCACTCGCTGGCGGATCTCCTGCAGGACGTGGACGGATTCGTAAATCTCATTCCCTACAACCCGATACCGGGGCGGGACTGGCGACCCAGCCCACCGGAGCGCATCGCTGGTTTCGCGAAGGTTCTCGAGGATCGGGGGGTGGAGGCTGCCGTTCGGCGGCCGCGCGGACGGGACATCGCGGCGGCCTGCGGACAGCTCAGACTGGAGCGTGAAGGGATGGGAGTCGAGGCGGCGGCCGCTGCTGGCGAGGACGCCACGGACGGGTCCTAGCGCAGCTTCTCCAGTCGCAGCTTCCAGTCCAGACCGAGGACGATCGTCGCGTCCAGGTGGAGCGCCGGCTGGGGCTCCGAGCGGACCTGGTCCACGCCGAGCGCGTCGGCCACCGATCGCGCGGCGCCGGACCGGGCGGATCGGTCGATGACGATCGTCTTCTCGTACTCGAAGCTCGCAGCGTTCCCGAAGGTCTTCACGTCATAACCAGCGTCGCGCAGCGCCTCCGTGACCAGTGCCGCTGCGCCGGCCTCGCCGGCTCCGTTCAGCACTTCGACGCTGATTCGGTCGGCGAACGACTCGGGCGAAACTGACGACGGCAGCCCCTCGAAGTCGGCAGTCGAACCGGGAACCTCCAGTTCGTGGCCCCTCCACTCCAGGAGGAACGACCCGAGGAGGACCCCGGCCCCGAGCAGCACGAGAACGAGCAGAGCGGTCTGCGCCCTGGCGATCACGGGCCCACCAGCCGATTCCAAAAATCCACCGAGCAGCACATGAGAGGCCGCTTCTTGTTGAGAAGTCGGCTGAATCTCTGGCGCACGATCTCGGTCAGGACGTCGTGGCGGTCGCCGGGGAGGCGGTCCCTGAGCCTGCCTCTCTTCCCGGCGCCACCGGTCCGGCCCGGTTCCAGGTAGTCCGCCAGGATCAGGTATTCCCCGAGGCCGTCCAGGTCGGGATGGCCCACCGGATGGAACCGGATGGCATCCAGCAGAGAGTCGTCCTCCACGCCATCGGCAGCCA
>CAYWLF010000090.1:0-8557 GCA_964458875.1 uncultured Gemmatimonadota bacterium | reverse complement strand
CCGAAAGAGGGCCGGGCCGGTCATCCCGCACCGGCCCGCGAGAGAAACAGGCGGACGAGAATCCTCGCGGTCAGCTCCATGGCACCGATCACTACGGCGGAGAACAGGAGTTGCCCCTCGAGGCTGACCCCGAGGTTGCGAAGCAGGTTGGTCTCTCTGAAGCGCCGCACCTGCACAAAGCATAGGAGAACGGCGACCGCGACGATGACCAGCGAGGTTCGGGGGGCCGGGAGGAAGGGCGAGGGCGTCTCACCACCCGAAAACAGCAGCGCGAAAACACGGACACCTAGCCACATGACCAGGGCATCGGCCAGGAGCCGCTTCCGAATGGGCGGCGGTGGCAAGCGTAGGTGGTGGCGCTCGTTCATGGCGCCATGATCCCCTCCCCCAATCAAGCCGCGGTCAAGCCACTACGGCACGACCACGCCGTCCCTCTCTTCCCACGCCCGCCCCATCTCCCACCACAGGGGCCCGCGATCCCGCGGGTGGTTGCCGATCTGGTTCATGGTGGCCGAGTCGTACAGGCGTCCGTTGACCATGGTATAGGTCACCTTCTCGGAGACGCGGATGTCCTCTAGCGGGTCACCATCGATCACGATCACGTCCGCAAGCTTCCCTGCTTCCAACGACCCCAGGTCACCTTCCATCCCGAGGTAATGAGCCGGGTTGATCGTGGCTGTCCTGAGGGACTGGAGCGGGGTCATGCCTCCCTGCTCGAACATCCAGATTTCCCAGTGCGCGGCGAGTCCCTCGCGCTGGCCGTGGGCTCCAATGTTCACGATCACACCGGCGTCGTTCAGTGTCCTGGCGTTGGCAGCGACCGTGATGTGGTTCCACTCCCCGTCCGGCGCGTGGATCGGGCGGCGCGAGCGAGCGTCCACGTTTCGTCGGGGCACGAACGTCAGCAGGCGCTCGTTGTCCCACACGTCGGTGTGTCGATACCAGTAGTTCTCGCCCCCGAGCCCGCCGTATGCCACGACCAGGGTAGGCGTATAGCCGACCTCGGTCTGCGACCAGAACTGCACCACGTCGTCGTACACGTTGGGGATGGGCAGCGAGTGCTCGACCCCGGTGTGGCCATCCATGACCATCGACATGTTGTGCTGGAACAGCGCTCCGCCCTCCGGGACCACGCTCATGCCCAGCTCGCGGGCCGCCTCGATGATCTGCTGTCTCTGCTCCCGCCGCGGCTGGTTGTAGCTCTTCACACTGAACGCACCGACCGCCTGCATGCGCTTCAGGTGGAACAGCGCGTCCTCCAGGCTGTCGACGATCGCCTTGAACGAACCGGCGGCGCCATACAGGATCGTACCGGTCGAGTAGATTCGCGGGGCCGTCGTGAGACCAGCGCGGCCCATTTCACTGGCCGCGAAGATGGTGCCGGTATCATTCGAGGGATCATGAATGGTCGTGACGCCGAACCCGAGGCTGGCGTAGTTGACCCAGCTTTCCTGCGGAATGATCCCGGCGCGGCCCATTCCGCCGTGCCAGTGGGCGTCGATCAATCCCGGCATCACGGTCTTGCCGGCGACGTCCACAACGTGGACCCCGGCCGGCACCGTTGTCGACGCCCGCGGCCCCACGGCGGTGATGCGATTCCCGGTCACCACGACGACACCGTCCTCGATCACCTCGTCACCCCGCATCGTGATCACCTGACCGCCGACGAAAGCGACCGACCCCGTGGGCACGTCCGCGGTGACGTCGAAGCTGAGGTCTGTGCCCTGGGCCGGGGCTTCCGGCAGTTCCTCTGGGGCCCCGTCGAGAAAGGCGAAGGCATCGGTGAGATCTCGAGCAAACAGTTCGGGCCCCAGGCTCCAATAGAGGCTGTGGCTATCACCCGACCAGTGCAGGTACTCGCCCGCTTCCTTCGACACACGGCTCACCGGCAGCGAACTCGTCTTCGGCCCCAGATCCAGCTTGCGACCCGTCCGCACGTACGGCGTGATGAAGGCGTGGAACCTCTCCCGCCACGCCAGCCATTGGCCGTCGGGCGACACCCGGAACTCCTGGGCCCGGCTCGACTCGGCCTCGATCCTCTCGTCGCCGCCATCGAGGTCGATGCTGACGAGCTGCGTCTTCCTGTCCACGTCCGAGCCTGACCAGCGCTGCACGTAGACCCGATCGGGATCATCTCCGAAGTGCGGACGGGAGCCGTCCTCGGTGACCAGAACCGGTTCTCCGCCGGCGAACGGCACCGCGTGGACTCCGGTGTCGCGCGACCACATGGGCGACGTGAGCCCGCCACCGGAGATCCGCCGGTAGACCAGGTTCTCCCCTTCCGGGCCGAACGCCGGCTCGATGTAGTGACCGGGCATCGTGGTCAGAACGCGACCTCCTCCTCCATCCGCGGACACCACGCGCAGGGCTCCGAGGGCCTCGTCATCCCAGCTCACGTACGCGATCCATCGACCGTCACGCGACCAGGTCGGATACGACTCGTAGTGGCCGTCCTGGCGCGTCAGTCGTCGGGGCCGCCCGGACGGCAGGTCGCGGACATAGATGTGACCGAGCGCCTGGAACACGACCCGGTCGCCACCCGGTGACACTTCGACCCAGCGCAGCATCTTCGGGCGGAAGGTCTCGGGCGCCACGTCTACCGGCGCGCGGACGACCTCCAGTGCCGGCAGCGTCGCGTTCACGTGGAACGGAATCTCGGCCGCCTCGCCTGTTTCGACGTCCAGCCTTCGGATCTTGCCCCCGGACCAGAAGACGAGGGAACCGGCGTTCGGCGTCCAGGCCATGCCCGGAAACACCCCGTGAACGGCCCAGGTCTCCTGCAGATCGCGCTCCAACTCCTGGTAGACCGGCCACTCGTCGCCAGACTCCATGTCGTACAGGAACAGTATGCTCTGGAATCGGACGCGTCGGACGTAGGCCATGTAGCGTCCGTCCGGGGACGGCGTGGGGCGGATCGCTCCACCCGGACCGCCAAGAAGCCGTTCCGTCTCGCCGGTCTCGCGATCCACCCGGAAGATCGCGTAGATCCCCGCGTTCGAGTCCTTGTCGTACTGGAACGTCCCCCCCGAGGTGGCATCGCGACTGTAATACAGGTACTGCCCGTCGGGCGAGAAGGCGGGCTCGCCCACGTCCTTCTGCTCGTTCGGTCGCTCCGTCATCTGCAGGCCGTCCCCACCCGTGCGGTGATACAGCCAGATCTCGCCGGCCCCGAGCGAACGGGTGGACGTGAAGTGCTTGCGCGCGGCGATGAATTCAGAGTCCGGCGTCCACGCCGGACTGTTCAGCAACCGGAAGCTCTCTTCAGATATTTGCCTCGGATCCGACCCGTCTCGGTTCATGATCCAGATGTTGTCGCCACCCGCCCGGTCGCTCGTGAACGCGATGAATTGACCGTCAGGACTGTACCGGGGCTGCATGTCCCACGCGAAACCGGAGGTCAGCGCCCGCGCCTCTCCACCCTCGATGGGAATCACGTACAGGTCACCGAGGAGGTCGAACAACACTTCCCTGCCGTCCGGGCTGACGTCCAGGCTCATCCACGTGCCTTCGTCCGTATCGATCGAGATCTCGAACCGTGGTCCCGGCGGGTCGGTCACGTCCCACGCGTCACTCTCGGCAGCCGGTTCGTCCTGGGCGACCGCCGGTGTGGCGAACAGCAGGATCGGGAAAGCAGCAAGGCCGATGCGCAGTGCCCGGCGCACGGAAACGGAAGCTGAGACCATGGTTCCTCCGGCGGGTGGATTGGCGATCGGTCCATCGTGCCGCGGCATGATAGTCGCCCGCGTCCCTCACGGCTATTATTCTCGGCACCTCTCGCGGACGGTTCAACCTCGAGATTCCGCGTCCGGATGACCCCTTTTGGCAGGAACATGAAAATGCTCAAGAGCAGCCGCGTACTGCGTACAATCGTCGCACGGGCTTCGTATAGCGGCCTCGCCATCCTCCTGCTCGCATCCGGCGCCATCGGCCAGGAACGGGACGCCGAGAAGGATGATGGTGCGCTGCCCTCGATCGAGGACAAGACAGAGTCCATGGATCGCATCGACGGCTTCGTCCCGCTGTACTGGGACGGGTTGAAGGGGCGACTATGGATGGAGCTGTCGCGTTTCGACACCGAATTCCTGCACTACGTGTCTCTTCCGGCCGGCATCGGCTCGAACGACCTCGGACTGGATCGGGGGCAGCTCGGGCCACAGGCCATCGTGGAATTCCGACGGATCGGCCCGCGGATACTACTGGTCGAACCCAACTACGAGTATCGGGCCCTCAGCGAGAATCAGGCGGAAAAGAGGGCGGTGCGGGACGCGTTTGCCGAGTCGGTCCTATGGGGCTTCGAGGTGGCGGCTGAGACCGAGGGCCGTGTGCTGGTGGATGCAACCGATTTCGTGATCCGGGACGCCCACGGCATTGCGCGCCGGCTGAAAGACGCCGACCAGGGCAGCTATGCCCTCAATACCTCGCGCAGCGCCCTGTACCTGCCCAGAACGAAGGGCTTTCCGCGGAACACCGAAATTGAAGCCATCCTGACGTTCGTTTCCGATGATCCCGAGGGCGGCTGGGTCCGATCCGTCGCCCCTCGAGCCGAAGCCGTGACCGTGCGCCAGCATATCTCGTTCGTTGAGCTTCCGGAGCCCGG
This sequence comes from uncultured Gemmatimonadota bacterium, assembly GCA_964458875.1. GTDB lineage: Bacteria > Gemmatimonadota > Gemmatimonadetes > Palauibacterales > Palauibacteraceae > Benthicola. The sequence continues at coordinate 3,960 of CAYWLF010000090.1, read as the reverse complement.
CTTCGAGCCCCGAAATGCGGCGCCCGGTGCGGGCTTCTTCGGACCGGACTTCGTGGACTACGCGTCACCTCTCGGCCAGCCCATCGTGACCCGTCTGATCGCCCGACATCGACTGGAGAAGGCCGATCCCGAGGCGGTGGCGAGCAAAGCCGTGGACCCGATCGTCTACTACCTGGACCCGGGAACACCCGAGCCCGTCCGCTCGGCCCTTCTCGAGGGAGCCGGCTGGTGGGCCCAGGCGTTCGAATCCGCTGGATACAGCGACGCGTTCCGGGTCGAGATGCTTCCCGAGGACGCCGACCCTATGGACCTTCGATACAACGTGATCCAGTGGGTTCACCGTGCGACGCGCGGCTGGAGCTACGGCAGCACGGTTTCGGATCCGAGGACTGGAGAGATCCTCAAGGGACATGTGAGCCTCGGATCGCTCCGGGTGCGCCAGGATTACCTGATCGCCGAGGCACTTCTCGCACCGTACGAAGCAGGCGACGAGGTGTCAGAGGAGGTCGAAGCCATGGCTCTGGCCCGGATCCGGCAGCTCTCGGCCCATGAAGTGGGACATACTCTCGGTCTGGCCCACAACTACATCGCGAGCGCGCAGGGGCAAGCCTCGGTGATGGACTACCCCCACCCGAAGGTCTGGTTTGGTCCCGATGGAACGCCCGACGTCACGGACGCCTACGCCACGGGCATCGGAGCGTGGGACAGGGTAGCGATCGCCTACGGCTACCAGGACTTTCCGCCGGGAGTGGACCAAACGGCAGAGCTGAAGGCGATCCTGGACGACGCCAGGGCCGAGGGAATCACCTTTCTCTCCGACCAGGATGCCCGGCCGACCGGTAGTGCCCATCCGCATGCGCATCTGTGGGACAACGGCTCCGACGCCGTCACGGAACTGGGCCGAGTGATGGAAGTTCGGCGGGTGGCCCTGGACCGGTTCGGTTCGCGGGTCGTCCGCGACGGCCAACCGCTTGCCACCATCGAGGAGGCCCTGGTCCCGCTGTTCCTGTACCACCGCTACCAGGTGGAAGCCGCGGTCAAGTTGATCGGAGGAGTCGCCTACGACTACTCGTTGCGTGGAGACGGCCTGGCCTCGCCGGTGGCCGTGTCCGGAGCCGAACAGCGCCGGGCGCTGGAGACGGTGCTCCCGACGCTGGACCCCGAAGAGCTGGCCATACCGGAGGAAGTGCGGAACACATTGCCCCCGCGCCCGTTCCGGTATCCAGGCCATCAGGAGCTATTCGACCGCTACACGGGCTTGACGTTCGACGTGATCTCGCCGGCTGCGGCCGCCGCCCAACTCGTGACACGTCTTCTCCTCGACCGGCAGCGAGCGGCGCGCCTGGTGGAGCAGGCGGCCCTCGACCCGGCGCTCCCGGACCTCGGAGAGGTTCTGGGAGCACTTCGTCGACAGGTATTCGCCGGGACGCCGGATGATCCCTACCTGGCAGAGATTCAGCGCAGCGTGCAGCGAGTGACTACGGACCGCATGATCGCGCTGGCGGCGAACGCCGCGATGCCTCAGGTCAGAGCCGTGGTGGAGTGGGAGTTGATCTCGCTGCGTGAGTCCCTGACCGAGGCGCAGGACAACGCTGCGGACAGGAGCGACAGCGCGGCGGCGGCCCACTACCGGGCATTGACCTCCGACATCGGCCGCTACCTGGACCGAATGGGCGATCCGGCCGCGGTCCCCGGACCGACGGGAGTCCCGCCGGGCAGTCCGATCGGCTGACCACCGACCGGGTCTAGCGCCAAGCCCCGGCATCCAGCCCGCGCAAAGCTCTTTCTGGCCTGATTCGGGGGCCGAAGGTACGTTGGCCTCTTGGGGGAAGCGAGTCTCCGGCTCCCGAGCAGCGACTTCGGAGGAACCGCCATGGGCTTGAATCCCGTGCCCACCGAACTGACCACGGCCGCGACGGATGCGGCGCTAGCCGTGTTGGCCCTGGTCTGCATCCGATGGTTGGCCGCCCGGCGGGCCATCGATCCGCCGAGGGTCACCGTATGGATCCTGGTGCTCGCTCTTCTCGCCGTGGCTTCGGCCCTGGGAGCCGTGGCTCACGGGTTCGAGCTCTCCTCCGACGCCGTGTACCTGCTGTGGCAGCCCCTCTTTCTGTCCCTGGGCCTGGTCGTAGCCCTGTTCGTGGTCGCGGCGGCGTATGACGGACTCGGGCCTGACACGGCCCGTCGCCTGTTGATTCCAGCCCTGGTCGTAGGGGCGACGTTCTACCTCGTCACGCTCCTCTTCCCGGGCACGTTCCTCGTGTTCGTACTGTACGAGGCAGTGGCCATGCTCGTGGCCCTGGGGCTCTACGTCCGGCTGGCCGTGCGAACCCGCGAGCCCTGGTCTTGGCTGATGGTGCTCGGCATCGGCCTCAATATCGTGGCGGCCGCGATCCAGGCAGCGGGCAGCGTTCGGCTGAACGTCGGAGTCCCCCTCGACCACAACGGGGTGTTTCACCTCGTCCAGATGGTGGCGATCGTCGTGCTGGTTGCCGGCGTCGGGAAGAGCCTGCGGAATGAAGGAACCACACCCTCGACGGAGCAAGGCACAGATGCGTTATAGGCTGTTGGGCAGGAGCGGACTCAGGGTCTCCGAACTGGCCCTCGGAACGATGACGTTCGGCACCGAGTGGGGCTGGGGCGCATCGAAGGAGGAGAGCCGGCGCATGTTCGACGCCTATGGCGAAGCGGGCGGCAACTTCCTCGATACGGCAAACCGGTACACGGAAGGCACGAGTGAGAAGTATGTGGGCGAGTTCATCGCGTCGGACCGGGACCACTGGCTCGTCGCGACCAAGTACACCCTGTGGACGAGGCGGGACGATCCCAACTTCAGCGGGAATCACCGCAAAAACATGGTGCAGGCGCTCGACGCCAGCCTGAAGCGCCTGGGTACGGACTACATCGACCTGTACTGGGTGCACGCATGGGACTTCACGACTCCCACCTCCGAGGTCATGCGGGCGCTCGATGACATGGTGCGGGCCGGCAAGATCCTCCACGTGGGGATATCCGACACGCCGGCCTGGGTCGTCTCACGCGCCAACACGCTGGCGGAGTTGCGTGGCTGGAGCCCGTTCGTCGCCCTGCAGCTCCGGTACAGCCTGATTGACCGGACGGCCGAGCGGGATCTGATCCCGATGGCGCGCGCGATGGACATGGCCGTCACGCCGTGGAGCATTCTCGGAGCCGGCACCCTGACCGGGAAGTACAGTCGGGGCGCCTCACCGGCGGAGGGACGGGCCAAGGAGGGCGCGGCTACGGACGAGCGGAACCTGCGCATCGCGGACGCAGTGGTCGAAATCGCGGGCGAAATCGGCTGTACGGCGTCTCAAGTAGCCGTGAGCTGGGTGCGGCAGCAACACGGAGTCATCGTGCCGCTCGTGGGAGCGCGGAACCTGGAACAGCTCGATGACAATCTCGGGGCGCTCGACGTTACGCTGGACGAGGAGCACCTGGCGCGTCTCGACGAAGTGAGCCGAATCGAGCCCGGCTTCCCGCATGATTTTCTCGCCTCGGACCCGATCCGGGACATCGTGTTCGGAGGTACGTTCGACCGGATCGACAATCACCGCGCGAGACACGCTGGGGCCTGACGAGGCGCAGACGACCGGGAGGCGTTTCCGCGGAAACGCCTCCGAGGTCCTTGGACTAGTTGGCCGGCAGCGCCTCGAGCGCTTCGACGTTGGCCCGCATCGCGTCCAGGTAGTCACCCGACTCCGGCCGGTTCCCGGTCGGCGAGAAGACCACACTGCCCACCTCGTAGTCGGCGGCAAGGCGCTGGCGCGTCTCGTCGAGCGGTGCGGCCTCCCACAGCATCCAATCCGCCGAATGGCCCTGCATCAGGGCCGCCAGGTCTCGCCACCCACCCGCAGTCGGCACTTCATCCGGCTCGAAGTGCACGCTCCGCAAGTTCAGCGCGTATCGTCGAGCCAGGTACTGATACGCCGGGTGCGAAGC
>CAYWLF010000089.1:0-8571 GCA_964458875.1 uncultured Gemmatimonadota bacterium | reverse complement strand
CTGCGCCTGCTGGGCGGCCTGGATCTGACCGGACCTGACGAAGCCGAAGCGGCGATCCTGACACAGCCGAAGCGCGTGGCGCTGCTGGCCTTCCTGGCGGCCGGACCTGAAGGTCGATTCAGACGCCGGGATTCGCTGGTCGGACTGTTCTGGCCGGACGCCGATCCGGAGAGCGCACGTCATTCCCTGCGACAGGCTTTGTATGTCTTGAGGAGGGAAGTGGGCTCGGAGACCATACGAACCCGGGGCGATGGAGAAGTCAGTGTCGATGCGGCCCTGATGGCGTGTGATGCCGCGCGCTTCGAGACTCTTGCGGCCGAGGGGAGGCCGGCCGCCGCCATGGAGTATTATGGCGGGGACCTGTTGCCCGGATTCTACCTCGATGATGCTCCGGAGTTCGAAGAGTGGCTCGCCGTGGAGCGCGTCCGTCTGCGCCGGTTGGCTGCGCAGCTCTGCTGGACCCTGTCGCAGGAAGCCGAAGAGGCAGGAAAGGCTGTCGATGCTGCGCGTCGGGCGCACCGGGCGGTAGACCTGGATCCGTTCGATGAAGCGGCGCTGCACCGCCTCATCGAACTCCTGGATTCGCTGGGCGATCGAGCGGGCGCTGTCGCGGCATTCGAGTATTTTGCCCTCAGGCTCGCCGGCGAGTTCGCGATCGACCCATCACCGGAGACGCTCGCCCTGGTGCAGCGCGTTCGAAATCGGCAGCAGTGACGCAAGGCGCGGAGCCTAAACTGAAGCCGTCCCAACCCAACCCTCGGAGTTTTACTGTGGTTCGAATCGTCGTAGCCCCTGTCGTTTCACTGATCCTGGTGCTCGCCCTCCCTCTGGCAGCGAGTTCCCAACAGGGTCCGCTCGCCGAAGGCATCGACATCGCGGGTGTCACGTACAGCGAATCCGTGCCGAGACCCCAGCAGATACTGGGACACGTGGTCGGCACCCGGCATACGGAACCACACCGGGTCGTGGACTACTTCCGGGCCGTCGCTGAGGCGAGCGATCGTGTGACGTTCGCCGAGCACGGCCGCACGCACGAGGATCGACCTCTGATTCACGCGGTGGTCACGGCCCCCGCCAATCACGCGCGCCTTCAGTCGATCCTCGATGCCAATCGCTTGCTATCGGATGCGCCCGGGAGCGTGGAGCCAGGCGAACTCGATCACATGCCCGCGATCGTGGTACTTGGATACAGCGTGCACGGCAATGAGGCCAGCGGTACCGAGGCCGCTCTCCTCACATTGTATCACCTCGCCGCCGGCACGGGATCGGCCGTCGACTCTCTCCTGAACGACCTCGTGGTGCTCATAGACCCGATGCTGAACCCCGACGGACGCGATCGCTTCGTGGGCTGGGTCAATCGCAATCGCGGTGCCGTTCACTCCACGGATCCTCAAGACAGGGAACACCAGGAGGCATGGCCTGGCGGACGCACGAACCACTACTGGTTCGACCTGAACCGTGACTGGCTACCCGCGCGCCAGCCTGAGACCCGGGCGCGCCTTCGGCTGTATCACGAGTGGCGCCCCCAACTGGTGGCCGACTTTCACGAAATGGGGGGAGACGAAACCTACTTCTTTCAGCCCGGGATCCCGAGCCGCACCCATCCGAACACTCCGTTGCGCAACCAGGAACTGACAGGGGAGATCGCAGTTTACCATGCGCGGGCGCTGGACCGACTGGGGCAGTTGTACTTTACGCGGGAGGTGTTCGACGACTTCTACTATGGAAAGGGCTCCACCTATCCGGACGTCAACGGGGCGGTCGGGATACTGTTTGAACAAGCCTCATCCCGGGCCCTGGAGTCGGAGACCGCCAACGGCCTCCTGGACTACTCCCACACCGTACGGAACCAGTTCGCGACATCCCTTTCCACGCTTACCGCGGCGCGCGACCTCCGATTGGATCTCCTATCGAACCAGCGGGAGTTCTATTCCGACTCGCTTCGGTTCGCCGAAGAGCGGGGAGTGGGAGGCTACGTTCTCACCCTCGATCGCGGTCGGGCGCGCGTGCTGGAACTGGCCAGCCTCCTGCAGGAGCATCGGATTCGAGTCCACGAGCTGGCTGGCTCGCTCACCGCCTCGGGCCGCACGTTCGAGCCGGGGCAAGCATTGATCGTCCCTGCCGCGCAGTCGCAGTCCCGGTTGATCGACGCCATGCTGAGCAGCCAGACCACCTTCGGCGATTCGCTGTTCTACGATGTTTCGGCATGGGCACTGCCACACGCTTTCGACGTGGATGTCCATCCGGTGGGCCGGTCAGATGTCCCCGTCGGCCCGGAGTGGTCTGCGCCGAACCGCGCGGAGCAAGCACCCGTCACCCTTGACCCGAACACCGTCGCGTTTCTCGCCACGTGGGACGGATTGGGCAGTGCCCGGTTCCTGAGCCGCATCCAGGCCGCGGGCCTGAGGGTCCGCCTGATGACGCGTCCTTTCAGGGCCCAGACGGATCGCGAGGTGCGGGACTATCCCGCAGGGGTGCTCGTGATCCCGTCGCGACAGATGGAAGTATCATTGGACTCCGTGCGGACTGTCGTGTCCGAGGCCGCCAGGCGGGCGGGGATCGAGGTTCATGGAACCGCATCCGCACTGACACCGGACGGGCCAGATCTTGGAGGAAGCAGCTCGGTCGTGCTTTCCCCGCCATCCATCGCGCTCCTAACCGGCCGGGGAACGAGTCCTAGCCGAACCGGAGAGATGTGGGAGTTCTTCTCTCTGTCCATGCAAGTCTCGGTTTCTCTACTGGACCTCGATCACCTTGAGCGTGCTGATCTGGATCGTTACGATGTCGTTCTGTACGCCGGCGGGAACGCACCCGACTCGGCCCTCGCCCCCCTCGACCCCTGGGTTCGGGCCGGTGGTCGGTTGATCGCTACGGGCAGCGCCGTCGATGACGTGGTGAAGTCAGGCCTCGTCGAGCTGGTCGAACGGCCGTTCGACCTTGATTCCCTTACCGCCGACGCAGCCTGGAGCGAGCGTCGCGCCGCCCGTGGAGCCCATGTCGTAGGCGGAACCATCCTGCAGACCGACCTGGACGCCACTCATCCGCTGGCGTTTGGAATCGGTGAATCGGTGCCGACCTTCCGGACGAGCAGCACTTTTTTTGATGCGAACTCAGCCGGTACGGTCATCGGGCGATACGGAACCTCCCCGCTCCTGGCCGGATACATATCGGATCTGAAGCTTGAATCAGCGTCAGGCAGCGCGTCCATTGTAGCGACGCGACTGGGAACGGGGGCGGTGATCGTGATTCTCGACGAGCCGGTTTTCCGGGGATTCTGGCTCGGAAGTGCGAGGCTGCTGGCAAACGCCGTATTCCTCGGGGCCAGCTTCTAGAGGAGGGATCCCGAACCGTCTCGTCCTGACATCGTCTCCGAGAATCCCCGCACGCGGAGCGCGTAGCCAAAAGCACCGACGACGAGCGAGATGCCCACGAGGACCGTCGCGGTGGGTCCTGCCTCCCACCTGTCATACAGCATCAACGCCGCGGCGATGACCACCACCACGAACACCAGGCCTACACCGACCGTGTAGCGGCGCGCCGGGGCGAGGCGAGTCAGAAGCAAGCAGAATAGGAAGCCAGAGGCCAAGGCGGCGTACGCAGCGATCAGCATTCGCAGCAGGCCGGCCGATCCTCCAGCTGCCAGCGCAACGAGGACTCCGCTGACCAGATACAGGACCCAGCCTCCCGCGGCCGTCACGAGCGCCAGGAAAAGCCATCGCAGAAGCCTGGGCCGCTTTGCGTTCACAGGTCTCCCCCCTGTGGTCGGATGCTCGGACTCCGATGGGCGCCCCACACAATGCGTGGCACGTGCCGCCTACAATCGGTCGTTATCATAGATTCGTCAACCCGACCCGAGGGCCACCGTTTCCGTCGAGCCTTCCTGGAGCGAGTCCGGAAGTTCTTGCGCCCCTGCGTGTGTATCGCGACCTTCCACCAGCGGCATAGCGAGCAACACGATATCGCCTTCGGGAGATCCCTTCCTGTGAACCAACACAGGCTTTCCAACTGCGTGGCTGCGCTTCTTTCAGCCGCGCTGACGATGTCGGCTACAGGCTGCGCCACTGCGCCTCGCGATCAGCCAAACCTGGATGCCACGCTGTGGGTTCAGACTGCCTCCGAGTATAGGGCCGTGGCCCGTTCCCAGTTCGTCGCAGCCCTGGAAGACCTGCCCGGTCTGCTTGGCGACTCAGCACGGAGTGCGGCCCTGGAGCAGGAGGGTGAGTTCACGCGTCTCCCCCCCGCCGTGATCCTGGATGTGGACGAGACAGTCCTGGACAACTCACCCTACCAGGCCCGGCTTCTGATCGCGGGCGCTCCCTACAACAGCGACACCTGGGCCGACTGGGTGGAGGAGCGAATCGCGGACCCGGTCCCGGGTGCTCTGGAGTTCACCAACGGAGCGGCAGCCCTCGGAGTCACCGTCTTCTACGTGACGAACCGACGCGCATCACAAGAGCCGGCCACTCGGGATAACCTCGAGGCGCTGGGGTTTCCTCTCCGCTCTGACTTCGACGTGATCCTCACGCGCGGTGAACGGCCCGAGTGGGACGGCGCGAAGAGCGATCGGAGAAGAGTCGTAACCATCACCCACCGAGTGGTGATGCTGGTGGGAGATGATCTGAACGATTTCGTGGACGTGGATGGCCTGTCGGTCGCCGCTCGAGACCAAGTCATGGATCGTTACGAAGAGTACTGGGGCGAAGGCTGGCGCATGCTGCCCAATCCCACGTACGGGTCCTGGGAACGGGCCCTGTTCGATTATGATTTCGGGATTGCTCCCTCGGAACGCACCGACCGCAAGGCGAAACACCTTGAACCAAGAGGTGAGATCGATGAATAGGAAACGAGCGGGACTCAGAGTCGTCCTGCTACTTGGACTCGCGGCGTGTGGCAGTGCCGAGACCGATGAGGAGCCCCAGGTCAATACGGAAGAAACGCTTCGCGCGGCGCGTGCGGATTCCGTGGCCCAGGCTAGGGAGATGTACGAACCGGCCGTATTCGACACTTTGACATGGGCTGACGACAACGCCCGCTGGGAACGCGGAGGGGTCGTCTGGTCCTTCACCTGCCAGCGGTGCCATGGGTCGGACGGAGCGGGGAAGGGAGAGGATGCTCTGAAGTTCGACATCTCGGTACCCGACTTGACCGGACCTGATTGGCCATATGCGGGTGATCTCCCCCGCATCCGAGAACGCATTTTCGTCGGTCATGAAACCGAGATGCCGAGTATGGGATTGATCGGACTCTCATACTCCGATGTAGATGCATCCGCGCATTACATCGACGACCTTCTGCGGGCCAACGAGTAGTCCGCCTCTTTCACGCTGCAAGAGCGGGGTGGCCTTACATGGGGCGCTCCCCTTTTCGTATGATGGTCCGTGCCGATGATCGAGGAACGACCGATCACCAGGGAGGGAACAGCATGAGAATCCGCGAAGTTCTGGACCATAAGGGAATGTCGGTGGTGACCGTCGAACCCGACCGCACGGTTCTCGACGCGATGCGCATTCTCGTTGAGCACAATATCGGCTCGGTGATCGTCACCCACGAAGGGACCATCCTCGGCATTCTCACGGAGCGGGACGTCCTACGACTCGGCGCGACCCAGCCAGATTCGCTCACGACTACGCTGGTCGCGGAGGCCATGACGAAGGAACTCGTGGTTGGAGTGGCCGAAGACCTCGTGGACTACGCCGCGGGGGTGATGACCGCGAATCGAATTCGCCATCTCCCCATCGTGGATGGAGACTGCCTCACCGGCGTGGTGTCGATCGGCGATGTCGTGAACGCGTTGAAGCAGGAGAAGGAAGTCGAAAACCGGTATCTGCGCCAATACATACAGGGGGCGGTCCGCTAGGAGCGCACCCGCAGTATCAGCTCAGTTCGGTGAACCGGTAGACGATGTAGCTCTTGCCCGGGGGGACGTCCACGTCCACGTAGCCGGATTCAACGAGCTTCTTCAACTCGGCCTCGACATCGCTGAACGTCGCGCCCGTCGCGGCGACTCCATCCGTGACCGAGATCGCCCCTCCATGAGTCACCGCGGCATCAAGAAGTAGATGGCGAAGAGGTTTGCCGACGTTGAGAGGCGCAGGAGTCATCTGACTCATCAACTGCCCGACTACGCGTGGGTGGGCCAGATATCCCTCCCGAATGTTGGAGTCCCGCACCAGGGACTTCATTCGAAACAGGTCTATGAACTGACCGATGAAAAAGAGACCGCCCGTGAGCAGATACAGGATCCCCGTGCCGTACTTACCCAGATAGATCCGGTGGATACCGCCCAGCCCCACCAACCCGAGACACCAGAGGGCGTACCCGAGCCCTTCCCGGTACGACCCCTCGCCGGACTTGGAGACCAGATCGTTCACTTACCTCTCACTTTACGGTGTTAGCCACTGTTCCGCTGTGACCCCAGTACGCGCGAGGCGGGCCAGAGGTTTCGCAGTAAAAGCTAACCCTGACACCCGTTTCCGGCCATTGAGAGAGCCGACTCGAGAAAAACGACTCAGGCAGAGGTCCGAAAGAGAAGAATATCTCCATCTCGAACCTCGTACTCCTTACCCTCCGCCCGGATGACGCCCTTCTCGCGGGCAGCCTTGTAGGAGCCAATGTCCAGGAAATCGTCGACAGCGATGGTCTCCGCCCGGATGAAACTCCGCTCGAAGTCCGAATGCACCCTGCCGGCGGCTTCGGGAGCCAGCGCTCCCGATCGTAGAGTCCACGCCCTGACCTCGTTGTCACCGATGGTGAAAAATGTATGAAGGCCGAGAAGCCTGAACCCGGCCCGGACCAGGCGAGCGAGCCCGCTCTCCTGGAGGCCATGCTCGGCGAGAAACTCCTGCCTCTCATCCGGCTCGAGCGCGAGCAGCTCGGCCTCCAGGCTGGCGCAGACCTCGACGACTTCAGCCTCCGGATCATAGGTGGCGACCGCATCCATGAGCTTGCGGGTGTGCGGGGATCCCAACTCCAGCTCGTGCTCGTCGACGTTGGCCACGTATAGAACGGGCTTTCGGGTGAGCAGGCCCAGGGACCGGACCAGCCTATCCTCCACATCGTCCACCTCCACACGCCGAGCGGGGACTCCTGCATCCAGCGCGTCGCGGAGACGTCGCAAGGCCCGGGCAAACACCGCCCCTTCTTTGTCTCCACTCCGCTCCCTTCGCTCTGCTTTATCCAGGGCCCTCAGGACCAACTCGAGATCCGACAGCTCCAGTTCGAACTCCACGACCTCCCGATCCGCACTGGGATTCTCGAGGTCACCGGTCGCAACGACGGACGGATCCTCGAAGCAGCGTACGACGTGCGCTATGGCGTCGACCTCCCGGATATGTTGCAGGAACTTGTTTCCCAGGCCCTCTCCACGGGAAGCACCCGCCACCAATCCGGCGATATCCACAAATTCGACGACATTCGGGACGACCCGCGGAGGCTTGACGATGTCGGCCAACAGGTGGAGGCGGCGATCCGGCACCTCCACAACCCCGACGTTCGGATCGATGGTACAGAAGGGATAGTTCTCGGCAGGAACCGCGACTGACGTCAACGCCTGAAAGAGGGTGGACTTCCCGACGTTCGGTAATCCAACGATTCCGATCGATAGCTTGGACATATACAGTCAGCTACACCTGTAAGCGCAGTTCAAACACATTCAGCAGGCCGTGGGAGTTCCGCCGGCCGTCAACTCGAGCCGAAGATAGCACGGCGAGTCGAGAGGGGAAGTGCTTGCCGCTCGGCCCCACTCGACTACATTGTCGGGCGCTGATTCATGGTGGGCGTAGCTCAGGCGGTTAGAGCGCCAGGTTGTGGCCCTGGAGGCCGCGGGTTCGAGTCCCGTCGCTCACCCTTTCCAGTGTCTTGTCTATCAGGCGAGACCCGACTATAATCGCGGCCTCTTTCGGACCCCGAACAGGTTCCGAAAAGGCCTGCCGGGGCAGGGGTTGACACCCCAATAACCCCATGGTAATATACGTGCTCCGCGCGAGACGTGGCGCAGTGTCCACGTCCGGGCGGTTGCTTTTTGAAAAGATGGTGTGAGTGGCGTGTGGGCCTCGAGACGCGAGTTTCACTTCTCGCGTTTCTATGAGGAATCAAAGTGAATTTCCGAACGCAGTGATCAACCGCAAGGTTGAAACCAGCGTTCCAGAGTCAAATGGATGCTTGCGCCGGCCTGGCCGGTAGAAGTATCCGAACTCTTTCATAACCATGGAGAGTTTGATCCTGGCTCAGGACGAACGCTGGCGGCGTGCCTAACACATGCAAGTCGAGCGAGAAAGTCTCCTTCGGGAGGCGAGTAAAGCGGCGAACGGGTGAGTAACACGTGAGCGATCTACCCGACGGCGGGGGATAACCCAGGGAAACCTGAGCTAATACCGCATACAGCACCGGCTTGGAAGCCGGATGTGAAAGCTGGCCTCTCGAAGAAGCTGGCACCGTCGGATGAGCTCGCGGCCTATCAGCTAGTTGGTGGGGTAACGGCCTACCAAGGCGATGACGGGTAGCTGGCGTGAGAGCGTGGCCAGCCACACTGGGACTGAGACACGGCCCAGACTCCTACGGGAGGCAGCAGTG
>CAYWLF010000088.1:0-8645 GCA_964458875.1 uncultured Gemmatimonadota bacterium | reverse complement strand
GCGTGGCCGGGATCACGGCCAACGTGGACCGCTGCGTACGGAACGCCGAGACGACAGGCTCACTGTCCACGGCGCTCGCTCCGGTGATCGGATACGACAAAGCGGCCGAGGTAGCCAAGAAATCTCTCAAGGAGGACAAGACATTGCGCCAGGTCGTGCAGGAGATGAACCTCATGAGCGATGAAGAACTGGACGCGATCATAGATTTCGCGAAGATGACAGCTCCGAACGTCGGGTAACCGTTCCCGCTTCGCGCTAGTCCTCGCTGCGCTGCGGAGATGCGCTCCGGGGAACGGTCACCCGACGGCGGCGAAGTGCTCGCTACACCGCGGAGACGCGCTCCGGGAAGGCAGCAGACTCCCGCGGCTTTCGCTGCTCGGTGACGTTCGCGGCGGTCGGACGGACTGGCAGTCTCAGGACAGGAGGTTTCGCGTGTTCGATCCGAAGAACCGGATTCACTGGTTGGCGGTGATCGTCATCGCGATCTTCCTGATCCTGATCCTGGGAGTGACCTCTACGGCGTCGGGCCAGGAGTCCCCGGTGCGAGTCACCCCGGCCGACTCTGATCCGGGACCCTGTGGGGAGCAGCCTACCTACCTGCCGCGGGACACCGAGCCCCGCTTCGAGGACCTGAATGCGCTTCGTGAGTACCTCGTGGAGTTGCAGACCGTGGAACGCCCCGAGATCGGTGGACGGACGATGCTGTGGGCGTGCGTTTCGGCGGTCGGAACGGTCAACGCGGTCACCGTGCGAAACACGTCCGGCGACCCGATCTTGGATTCGATCGCGCTTCGGGTCGTCGCGACCGCTCGCTACATACCCGCCACGAACCGCGACCAGGCCACGACGGTCTGGATCGCCCAGCCCATCGACTTCATCCCCCGCGCCAAAGCCGTCGACCTTTAGGGTGAACCTGAGATTGCAGCATCCGCGCGGCAAAGGCCGCTCCGCCGGCGCTGCTCAGGAGATGTGGACGCCCGGATCCTGCCCCTGGAGAACGTCTCCGCAGTGTAGCGAGGACTAGTTCGAAAGGGGCAGGTTCGGTGCCTTCACTCGCTGCCCAGCAGTGTCGCCCGCGTCGGCAGCAGCCGCTCGGTCTGCGCCGCCGAGATTCGGTAAGCCAGTGGATCGTCCGCACGGCGAACCAAGAACTCACGTGCGTCCGGAGCGGTGAGGAAGAGCAGTGACAGGGCGGGCGCCGCTCCCGGCTCGTCCGAATCGAACATCTCGAGCACGGCGACGGGGCTGCTGAAGTCGACGGCGAATGCTACGGAATCCGAAGGGAAACCGGTGGCGGTCAGCAGCGCCGATTCCTGCAGCAGCGCCTCTACGGCAGCCGAGTCGGCTGCCTCACCGTCGAGAGCCCATGAGGCGGCTGGTTCACCGCCGACCCTGGTGAGGAGAACGACGGCGGGCTCGTCGTCTCGCTGCACCGTGATCCGGCTGACGGTCGCCGTGTCCACGGCGGCCACGACCCGATTGCGCCAATCCTCAGCGGACTTTCCGAAGGGGCGAACGGACCGGGCCGGCACGGTGAAGACGTCGTCGGAGGGTGGGAAGCGAACGAACCGGCCGTCAGTCCCTCCGCTTCCGAGAAGGAACATCACGTCAGGGTTCCCGGCCGGTCCTATCTCGACCCGACGGGTCGAGTCTTCCGACACACCGAGGCGCGCGTGGTTGGTCGCGCTTCGTCCCACGAGCCGTCCGACGCGGGCCGAGTCGAGACCCTCCACGAGCTCCCGGACCAGGGTCGAATCAGCGGGATATCCGTTGACGGTCCAGCTCCCGTCGATTCCCTCAAGGCGAACTGAGTCCGCGGCGTTCGGCGACAGCACACGAACGAGGTTGAACCCGTCCCGCCCGGCTGTTGCGATACTGTCGCCACTGGCGGCGCGGCCGTTCCCGGACAGGAGCCGTACGGCGGTGTAGGCGACGACGAGGACGGCGAGCGCGGCGAAGATCGCCTTCAGCTGACGGGACTTCACGCGGTGGACCCGGATTCCGGCCGTGCGGACCCGCTTCCGCTCCGGTATCTGGTGCCTTGCAGCCGCCGTCTCCTGGCGAGACGCCACGCACCGATCAGAACGAACAGGAGCGGCACGCCGATCAGGTTGCCGTACTTCGCCACATCCCTCATCAACTCAGACGAATACAACAGGGGCGGCGCACTTCGCAGCTTGGCCCGGATCTGAATCAACGATTCGTCCTGAGCCAGCCAGTCCACGGCGTTCGTGAGGAACACGATGTTGCCCCCCTCGCCCCCCACGAACCGGTTGGACGCGAAGTCGGCGTCGCCTACCAGGACGAGGCGGCCGCCAACCGGCTCTCCCGGTTCGCCACCCACGGCCACGTCCGGGCGGGGAAGGATGGCCGCCGCCATCGGCTGAGGTCGAAGGTCGGCCATGACCGAATTCCAGTCGAACTGGGGGTTCAGCGGGTGCGGCCCGGTAAGGTGTTGGCCGAATTCCGTGGTCGCGAGCAGGGGAGTCACGGTGGAAGTGTCCGCCGCGGATAGATCCAGCGGGCTTGACCACGGCAGGAGTACGCCGCTCAGCCCTTCGACCATGGAATGCGCGCTGGCCGGTACCACGATCGGCCAGAGTGGATACGGGACGACGTACCCGACGCCGGAGCTTGACGACAGCGTGACCCGACCGCTGGACCGGTGGTCGATGACCATACCTTCGGGAATCGCGACCCCGTAGTCCGCCAGGAGCGCATCCAGCACCGGGTGCGGCTGCGGGTTCGGGAAGGCCTGCGTCTCGTCGATCGTGAGAGGCTGCGCCATGAGGAACATGTTTCCACCGCGCGCGAGGAACGATCGCAGAGCGTCTCCCTCGGCGTCCGACATGGGAGTCTTCGGTCCCTGGATAATCAGAACGCGCACGGAGTCAGGGATTCCCGTGTCGCCGGCCGTGATATCGACCGGCGCGACCTGGTAGTTCTGACCCAGCGTCTCCGCGAAACCGGACGCCTCTCCGGAGATGTCCGCTTCTCCGTGTCCGGTGAGGAAGCCGACCGTGGTACGGCTGGTACTCGTGAGGGCCAATATGGCACTGGTCAGTCGGTATTCGAGATCAGCGGTCTGGCGAACGAACGGCACGTTGGCGGTCTGGTCCGCGTATTGAACCGCGACCCCGAGGTAGCCCTGGCGGACCTGGAACTCGTCCTGGCCCAGCACGTTGAACTGAATGGCCGGGATTTCCATTTGCTCGGCCTCGGCCTGGGCCTCCGGGTCCGTGGCTGACGGGCTGAAACGAAGCAGCTGCAGGTTGTCACCGGCCGCCGATTCGTAGTCGGCCAGAAGATCCTCCACGTCCCGCTTCACCAGGTCTACCTGGGGGGGCAGCTCACGTGAAGCGAAGAACTTGATCGTGACCACGTCGTCGAGGTCTCCGAGCACGCTGCGCGTGGTGGAGGACAGGGTATATGTCTTGCCCGGCGTGAGATCGAGACGTCCCCGAATGTGCCGCCCCAGGAGGTTCACGACGACGCAGATCAGCAGAATGCCCAGAATCCCGAGCCGCAGAGAGCGCCAGGTGCTGCCCTTCAGGTTGAGGCGGCCACGCTCGATCATCAGATAAGCGAGGCCCAGGAAGGCGACCGTGATCGACACGAAGTAGACGATGTCCCGAAGGTCGAGCACGCCGCGTGTGATCGCGGAGAAATGAGTCAGCAGACCGAGGCGCGTCGCCGCACCGGCGAGCACCGGGGGCAGACCGATCAGAACGACGTTCATCGTGATCGCCATGAGCACGAAGATCGAGGCGAGGGCCACGATGAAAGCCGTGATTTGGTTCCGGGTCAGGGACGATGCCCACAGGCCGATGGCCACGAGTGCGCCGGTCAGCAGCAGAGCGCCCACGTACTGGGCGAACAGGACGCCGAAGTATGGCGCCCCGCCGAGCCTGAGGCCGATCGCGGCACCCAGTGTCCCGGCAAGGGCCACCGCCATGAAGCCCATGATCCCGACGAACTTGCCAAGGAGGAACTCGAGGCTCGAGATCGGCTGGGACAGAACGAGCTCAAGGGTACCGCGTGACCTTTCCTCCGCCAGCGCCCTCATGGTGACGGCCGGGACGAAGAAAAGGAGCAGCCACGGCATGAGCTCGAACATCGGACGCAGCGTGGCCTCGGCGGTGACGAAGACGGTTCGGAAATAGAAGAAGAAATTCGCCACCAGGAATACGACGACCAGGATATACGCGGTGGCCTGGTCGAAGAAGCTCCGGAATTCCCGACCCGCGATGGCGGAGATGTTGCCGATCATGAGCCCGCCTCCGTGAGTCCGCGGAAGAACTGCTCCAGGTCTTCCTGCTGCCGCCGCATCTCCCACAGGGTCCAGTCACGGTCCCTGGCAAGCGCGAAGATATCGGGACGCGGGTCGGCGTCCTCTGCGCCGAGCACGAGAAACCTGGGCCGCACGCCGCCCTCGGCCGCCTCCCGGACGCGAGTTACGGACGGGAGCTCCTCCAGGGCCTTGCGGAGTGTCCCCGGCTGAGCGTCGATCTCCACGATCACACGGACGCCGCCGTCTCCTCCAGCGAGCAGCGACGACACGCCGCCGTCCGCGATGATCTTCCCCTCGTGGATGATCAGCAGCCGATCGCAAACGGCCTGGACCTCCTGCATCACGTGAGTGCTCAGGAGGACGGTGTGGTCCTGCCCCAGCCGCGTGATCAGCTTGCGGATCTCGACCCGCTGATTCGGGTCCAGCCCCTCGGTAGGCTCGTCGAGGATCAGGATGTCCGGTTCGGAGAGGATGGCCTGGGCAAGGCCGACGCGCTGCCGGAAGCCCTTCGACAGGTGGGCGATGGGTCGATAGTAGACGTCGCCGATTCCCGTCTGCTCGACCGCAGGATCGATCCGATCCGCAATCTGTCCCGGTTCGATCCCGCGCAGCCGGCCCATGAAGGTCAGAAACTCCCCGACCAGCATCTCGTGGTACAGGGGATTCGCTTCCGGAAGATACCCGATGCGTCGCCGTGCCTCGGCCGGGTCGTCGTCCACGAGTCGGCCGTCGATCTCGATCGTTCCGGAGTCTGGTTCCAGGGCCCGGGTGATCAGGCGCATGGTGGTGGTCTTCCCGGCTCCGTTGGGACCGAGGAATCCGACGACCTCTCCCCGATCGATCGAGAAGGAAACGCCGTCCACGGCGCGCACCTGCCCGAAGCTCTTGCTGACCTCCTGTAGGCGAACCAGCGACATTCCGTAACCTCTGAGAGTTGAATAGCGGTGGGCCAAAGTAGTAGAGCCCGTATGCCTGTCAATTGGATCGGAGAACCGGTGCCGCGAAAGCAGCGTAGAAACTTGCCCGGAAGCCCCTTGAAAGCGACCTTGCGGTGCTCTCCGGGTCGGGCTCTAGGCTCGGACTAAAGGACATGGCTCGCCGGACTGAACGAGGGAATCGATTCGATGCGAATACTAGTGGGGACGAAGGGTGGTCTGTACGTCGTTCGCTGGGTGCATGGCGAACGCGCGGCACAGGTGGAGGAGAGTCATTTCGAGGGTGACGACGTCCGCGCCATCGTTCCAGCCGGCCGACATTTCTACGCCGCGGTGAGTGGCCACGGGGTGTGGAGGAGCGACGACCAGGGCCGGGCGTGGACACAGATGACCGGGCCTATCGACGGCCACATCATCCGGTCGCTCGCCGTCTCTCCCCGTGACCCGGACCTTCTGTACGCGGGGACCCAGCCGGCCGCCCTTCACGTCTCGCGCGACGGTGGGGCGAATTGGGAGGAGCTGACGGAATTCAGGGTGCTTGGCGTCCGCGAGGGCTGGAAGGACTCGGGGGAGCGGGCGGCACGCGTGGACACGATCGCGGCCGACCCGCACGATTCGCGTCGCCTGTACGCCGGAGTCGAGATCGGCGGGGTGTATCGCAGCGATGATGGCGGCCAGACGTGGACGGGCTGCAACGAGGGCCTGTTCGACGACGTGCACTTCCTGATGGCCGATCCCCTGGATTCCTCGCGCGTGTACGCCGCTACGGGAGGCGGATTTCACATCAGCCGCGACCGGGGTCGGAAGTGGGTATCCCAGCCCGGTGAGCTGGGCCAGGCCTACTGCACGCAAATGGAGCACGAGGTGGAGCGAGGAGCCCGCGACTCGATCCTGGTCCTCGCCGTCACCGGGGGGCCGCCAGCGACATGGAAGGGCTCGAAGGGAGACGCCAAGGCCCGCCTCATGATCAGCCGTGACTCGGGCGACACCTGGGAGGCGTTCCCGACCAGCGCCATGGGCGAAAAGGGAGCGTTCACGGCCGTGGCGACGGACCGGACAGCCCGCCAATCTGGCTTCGTGGGCACGAGTACGGGTCGCCTGTACTACGGCAACGCTGTACTCGGACGGTGGACGAGGATCCACTACGGTCTTCCGCGTCTGCAGGTACTGCAGGTTCTGTAGTTCTTCGATGGAGTGATCTGATGGCGTACGGACGATGCATGGCGCGGTCGGCAGCATGGGCGCTGGCGGCGGTCCTCATCGCGATGGGGAGCCCCCCGGCGGCGGCGGGACAGCAAGAACTGACGGTCGAGAGCATATACGGCAACGGTGACTTCCGCAGCCAATCCGTCTCGGTGCGCTGGATGCCGGACGGACTGCACTGGTCCACGATCGATCGCGATTCAGCCGGACGCGCCGAGCTGTGGCGGGTCGATGCCAGCACCGGGCAGCGCGAGAAGCTGGTTTCGGCCGCCGAGTTGATCAAGGACGGCTCGGACGAGCCCCTGCAGATCGAGGGATACACGTTCTCCGCCGACGCCCGGCGCCTCCTGATCTTCGCCGAATCCCAGCAGGTGTGGAGGGCCCGCACCAAGGGACGCTACTACGTGTTTGATTTCCCGACCCGTCGCCTCATTCCGGTGAGCGATGCGGAAGGCTGGCAGATGTTTGCGAAGCTCTCCCCCGACGGCCGGCAGGTCGCCTTCGTCCGGGAGAACGACCTGTACGTCGCGGACCTGTCTTCGGACGAAGAGCAACGTCTCACCTTCGATGGCAGTGAGACGATCATCAACGGCACGACCGACTGGGTGTACGAAGAAGAGCTCGGTCTCCGCGATGCCTTTCGGTGGAGTCCGGACGGGTCGCGGCTCGCATTCTGGCGCTTCGACCAGAGCCCGATCCGAACGTATTGGCTGGTGGACGCCATGCCGCTGTACCCGGAACTCAACGGGGTACGGTATCCGAAAGCGGGTGAAGACAACTCCAGGGTCCGGGTAGGATCGGTCGAACTGGCCACGGGTGTTACTACGTGGTTCGACACCGGAACCGACGACGACGTCTATATCGCCCGGATGGAATGGGCCGCGTCATCGGAAGAGGTGGTCATCCAGCGGCTGAACCGGCACCAGAGCCAGCTCGATCTGTTGCTGGGAGACGCCGAGACCGGTGAGACCTCACTCCTGTTTTCCGAGCGGGATGAAGCGTGGCTGAACGCGAACAATGACCTTCACTGGATCGACGGTGGCCAGTGGTTCACGTGGACGAGCGATCGGGACGGTTTCTCGCATGTGTACCTGTACGACCGCTCCGGGCGGATGGTGCGCCAGCTGACGCGTGGCGGCTGGGACGTGACGGCGTTCCATGGAGTGGATGAGGATGCGGGGCGAATCTTCTTCACGGCGGCTTCGGAAAGTGCGACCACTCGATCCGTATACTGGGCGCCGCTGGACGGCGGAGACATGACCCGGATCACCGGCGGTCGTGGAACGCACTCGGCCCGCTTCAGTCCCGATTTCATTCTGTTCACCGACACCTATTCCTCGATCGGGACGCCGCCGGTCACCCGCCTGCGCCGCGTGGCGGACGGGAGCGAGGTTCGGGTATTGGAGGACAACGCCGAGCTCGCCGCGAAGCTGGAGGCCCTCGACCTGCGCGAGCCGGAGTTCTTCACGGTGATGGCCGAGGACGGTAGCGTGCTGAACGCGTGGATCATGAAGCCACGCGACTTCGACCCGGGCCGGACATACCCGCTGTTGCTGTATGTGTACGGGGGGCCGGGAAGCCAGACCGTGAGGGACTCGTGGGGCGGCACCAGGCACCTGTGGCACCAGATGCTGGTCCGGGACGGGATCCTGGTCGCCAGCGTGGACAACCGCGGGACCGGTGCGCGCGGACGAGAGTTCGAGAAGCAGGTCTACCTGCGTCTGGGGCAGTTGGAGACGGCCGACCAGTTGGCCGCGGTTCGCCAACTCGGCGGTCTGCCCTATGTCGATGGTTCCCGTATCGGAATCTGGGGTTGGAGCTACGGCGGGTACATGGCACTCATGACGTCCCTTCTGGGAGGGAGCCAGGTCGCCGCCGCGATCGCCGGGGCCCCGGTGACCTCGTGGGAGCTGTACGACACGATCTACACCGAGCGCTTCATGCGCACGCCCCAGGAGAATCCGGAGGGGTATTCGATTGGCGCGCCGCTCTCTCACGCCGAGGGACTGGAGGGCGAACTCCTGATCATCCACGGCACCGCGGATGACAACGTGCATCCCCAGAACACGCTCAAGATGATCGCCGAGCTCGAGGAGGCGGGAAAGCAGTTCGACATGAGGCTCTACCCGGGTCAGCGTCACGGCGTCCGGGGACGGGCCCTCTCGGTAAACCTGTACGAGATGATGACCCGGTTCCTGCACCGGACGCTACTTACA
>CAYWLF010000087.1:0-8742 GCA_964458875.1 uncultured Gemmatimonadota bacterium | reverse complement strand
ACACGGCGCAGAATTCGCTGGACGAGTGCGTGGACCTGGTGCTGAAGCACCTCGTGGAGCGAGGCTACATCGAGGAAGAAGCCGTCGCCGTGTGACACCAACACGGCCTCATGGGAACCAACAACTGAAGAACGAGCTCAATGACTATACAACCTTACGGCGGTGCCCTCGTCGATCGGGTCGCCTCAGCGTCAGACGCTGCTGAACTACGGGCGGGGGCCCCGGAGCTTCCGGCCGTGCATATTTCCCCGTGGACGCTCAGCGACCTGTATCTGATCGCTGTGGGCGGCCTGTCGCCCCTCGACGGATTCATGGACCAGGCTGCCTACACGAGCGTCGTGAACGAGATGACGCTTCCGAGTGGCTTGCCGTGGTCGATACCGGTGGTACTGCCGGTGACCGACGAAGAAGCCGCGAAGATCTCGATCGGACAACCCGTCGCCCTCTACGCTCCGGACCGAACACTGGCGGCAGTCGTTGAAGTGACGGACGTCTTCGACCGCGATCGCGAGGGCGAGGCCGCGGCGGTATTCCGCACATCGGATCAAGCGCATCCGGGAGTCGCGGCGATGTATCGGATGGGCGGCCGCTGCGTAGCGGGTCCGATCCGGTACGTGTACGACGAGGACATCACCGGTTTTCCGGAGGACAACTTGACGCCGGCCCAGACTCGAGCCGCGTTCGAGGAGCGTGGGTGGGAGACGGCCGTCGCGTTTCAGACCCGCAACCCGATTCACCGCGCGCACGAGTATATCCAGAAGTGTGCTCTCGAGGTGGTGGATGGACTGCTTGTCCACCCCCTGGTAGGGGAGACCAAGTCGGACGACATTCCGGCCGATGTGCGCATGGAGTGCTACAAGGTCCTCCTCGATCGGTATTATCCGGCGGATCGCGTGCTTCTGTCGGTCCTGCCAGCTGCTATGCGGTATGCCGGGCCCCGGGAGGCGATCTTCCACTCGATCATGCGCCGCAACTACGGCTGCTCCCACTTCATCGTGGGGCGGGATCACGCGGGGGTCGGAGACTACTACGGTACGTACGACGCGCAGAAGATCTTTGATGAGATCGACACCGATGCGCTCGGCATCGAGCCGATGAAGTTCGAGCACTCGTTCTACTGCCTGCGGACCAAGCAGATGGCGACTCCGAAGACCTCACCTGCGTCGATGGAGGAGCGCGTCTTTCTTTCGGGGACAAAGGTCCGCGAGATGCTGTCGCGCGGCGAGTCGCCGCCCGAGGAATTCACCCGGCCCGAAATTGCCGCGATCCTGATGAAGTCGTATCAGGCGCGTCAGCCAGCCGGATAGCCCACGGAGCTCGGAGGCCCCGGTGACACCGGCCGCGATCTTCACACTGGCGGTCATCGCCGTGGCGGTCTTGCTGATCGTCAAGGACGTGGCGCCGCCGGACGCGATGCTGTTTGCGGCCCTCGTAGTCTTCATGGCCGCGGGGGTCGTCACGCCTGAGCAGGGCCTGGCGGGTTTTGGCAATCCTGCGGTGGCGACGGTGGGAGCCCTGTTCATCGTCGCCGCGGCCATGCGGTCAACGGGAGTGTTGGAGAATGCCTCGCGCGCGGTCCTCGGAAGCGGGAATCAGATTGGGCGGGCCCTCCTTCGATTGACCGCGTCCTCCGCCTTTCTCTCTGCCTTTCTCGCCAACACACCGGTCGTGGCGATGGGCGTCCCCACGGTCACCGCTTGGGCAAAGCGCAACCACGTATCCCCCTCTCGATTGCTGATCCCGTTGTCGTACGCCTCCCTGCTGGGAGGCATCTGCACGCTGATCGGGACCTCGACCAACCTGGTGAGCCATGGACTCTTGCAGCGGGCAGGGATGCCGGGCTTCGGCTTCTTCGAACTCGCGGCGATCGGTGTGCCGTGCGCGCTGATCGGTATCGCCTACCTGACGCGGGTCGCTCCCCGTCTTCTGACGGATCGAATTCCGATTCGCACGGTGGGAGAGGACGTTCGTCGGTACCTCGTCGAGATGCGCCTCACCGACCCTTCTCCTCTCATCGGCAAGACCATCGTCGAGGCAGGACTGCGCCACCTTCCGGGGTTGTTTCTCGTACGCGTGGAGCGTCCGACGGGCGTCATTTCCCCAGTGGGGCCGGATGTGCGGCTGCTCTCCGGCGACCTGCTGAGTTTCGCGGGAGTCGTCGAGAGCATCGTCGATCTCCGGAGCTTTGACGGACTCAGGCCCACGGCGTCGAGCCGACCGCCAGATACGAGTCGCTGGCATCTCCACGAGGCCGTGATTTCGCCGGGATCGCCGCTCGTAAGCTCGAACATTCGCGATGCCTCCTTCCGTGGGCGATACAACGCGGCGGTGCTTGCGGTACACAGGCACGGCGAGCGGATCGAGGGCCGGATTGGCGACATCGTTCTGCGGCCAGGCGACAACCTTCTCATCGAGGCGGCGGAGGCCTTCTCGCGAACGTTCCGGTATTCGTCGGATTTCTACCTTGTCAGCCGGGTCGGGGACAGCAGTGCCCCGAGGCGAAGCCGAGCGATGGTAGCGGTGCTCATTCTCGTGGCCATGGTTTCCCTGGCTGCTCTCGATGTCGTCCCGATCGTAGTGAGCGCGATCGGCGCGGCGATGGCCATGGTCGTCGTCGGTTGCCTGAGCCTCGGTGAGGCCAAGCGCTCCATCGACTGGTCGGTGCTGGTCACGATCGGATCGGCCCTCGGGATCGCCATGGCTCTGGATGCCAGTGGTGCGGCGGCGATACTCGCGAAGGGTGTCGCGGGGGCGGGGGCCAGCTTTGGTCCGGTCGGGGTCCTGGGCGCCGCGATCGCGGCGGCGATGTTGCTCAACGCCCTGGTAGCGAATGCGGCGGCCGTGGCGATCATGTTTCCCGTGGCCGTATCTGCGGCCGCTGGACTCGGACTCGATCCGAGGGCGTTCGTGGTCGGTGTGACGATCGGCGCATCGCTCTCGATGTCCACTCCAATCTACCAGACGAACCTCATCGTGTACGGACCGGGAGGCTATCGGTTCACCGACTTCACGAAGGTCGGCGTGCCGCTGCAGATTGTTCTTGCTGTCGTATGCATCCTTCTCATTCCGCTCATCTGGCCCTTCAGCGGCTGAGGACCGCTCCTGTGTGGCACATCCGCCACACTCGACTCGGAGTTGCTCTCCGCCCGCCCTTTGCGAGTCGGATCTTGTAGCACGTAACTAATTACATAAAAAGTAGTTACAAAATGTTGCCGGGTGAACCAGGGACGACCTGAGCATCTGGCGCGCCTCTTGTAACAGTGCTTCACACCGGCGGGATTGCCCCGTCGGACTCGCCGGGCACGGACTCAGACAGACGCCCCGGGGAGAGCCCGTTTTCAAGAGGAACACCGCCCATGTGTGGTATCGTCGCGTACGCCGGAAGAGAGCAGGCTAGCCCCATCCTCCTGGAGGCGCTCAGCCGGCTCGAGTACAGGGGGTATGACTCGGCAGGCCTGACCGTTCAGAACGGAATCGGCCTGGAAACGCGCCGGGCCGCCGGTCGCCTCGAGGCGCTCGGCAATCTTCTCGACAGGGAACCGGTCGAGGGCGACAGCGGGATCGCCCATACACGCTGGGCCACGCACGGAGAGCCAACGGTGGGCAACGCTCACCCACACCACGACTGCACGGGCGATATCGCGGTGTGCCACAACGGCATCATCGAGAACGCCGATGTACTCAGGGCCGAGTTGATCCGCCGAGGACACGAATTCCGGTCGGATACGGACACCGAAGTCCTGGCCCACCTCATCGAGGAGCACTGGCTACCACCCCTCCATCTCAGTGTCGCTCGAGTCCTGAGCATGGTCGAAGGCACATACGGCATCGCGGTGATGAGCTCGCGGGAGCCCGGCAGAATCGTATGCGCGCGGCGGGGGTCACCGCTTCTCGTCGGCCTCGGTAACGGCCAGATCTTCGCCGCGTCGGACGCCGCCGCACTGCTGCCATATACGCGGCGAGTCATCTACCTGGATGACGGCGAAATGGCCGTGATCGATTCCTCCGGGTGTGACATCCTCTCGATGGATGCCATGGTGCGCGTCGCGAAGCCGGTCGAAGTGCTCGACTGGGACCTCGAGGCTGCCGAGCGCGGTGGGCACGCCCATTTCATGCTCAAGGAAATACTCGAGCAACCGACGAGCCTCGAGGCCACGCTGCGTGGCCGGATCCAGCGGTCCAGCCCAGCGGTGAAGCTCGGTGGCCTGTCGGATGTCGCCGGAGTCCTATCGGAGGCCCGGCGAATCGTGTTCACAGCCTGCGGGACGTCCTGGCACGCCGGTCTAATCGGCAAGTTCATGGTGGAGGAGTACGCCCGCGTGCAGGCAGACGTGGAGTACGCGTCGGAATGGAGGTACCGAAACCCCGTCTTCGAACCCGGGACTGTCGTGGTTGGTGTGTCCCAATCGGGCGAGACAGCTGATACGCTGGCCGCATTGTCACTGGCCAAGGAAAAAGGCGCAACGACACTTGGCATCGTCAACGTGGTGGGAAGCTCGATCGCTCGTGCCACGGACGCCGGTGTCTACCTGCACGCCGGCCCCGAGATCGGGGTCGCTTCGACGAAGGCGTTCACCTCGCAGGTCGCCGCGATGGCACTGTTCGCTCTGTACCTGGGTCGACAGAGAGGTCTGGATCCGGAAGTGACCCGTCGAGTCCTTGCCGAGATTCAACGGCTGCCCGACAAGGTCCGGTCGATCCTTGACCGGGCGGACGAGGTCGAAGAAATGGCCCAGCGGCTTGTGGAACGCGACAACAGCAACTTCCTCTACCTCGGTCGGGGGTACAGCTTTCCCGCGGCGCTGGAAGGAGCGCTGAAGCTCAAGGAAATCAGCTACATCCACGCAGAGGGCTTCTCGGCGGCCGAAATGAAGCACGGTCCGATCGCGCTGATCGATGAGAACATGCCCGTGGTCGTCGTCGCTCCCCGGGACAGCGTGTACCCGAAGGTCCTCTCGAACATGAGAGAGGTGAAAGCGCGCGGCGGCTATCTGGTCGCGGTCACTACCGAGCCCAACGGCCTCGCGGAGCTGGCGGACGAGGTCTTCATCGTCCCGAGCACCGAAGACAGCCTGCAGGCGATCGTCTCGAGCATTCCGCTGCAGCTCCTGGCCTATCACATCGGCGTCTTGCGCGGGTGCGACGTGGACAAGCCACGCAACCTGGCCAAGAGCGTAACGGTGGAGTAGGAGCGAGCGATGAAAGTCCTTCATGTCGTGGGCTCGCGCTCAGGCTTCTTCCGCATCTCGCAGGTGTTCCGGGCCCTCAGGGCGGCCGGCGCGGAGCGCCAGGTCATCGTGTACTCGGGGCACCGGGAGGACCTGGTCCCCCACGACATGTTCCTCGACGAGCTCGGGTTGCCGTCTCCGGATCACGTCCTCGGCGTGTCGACCGGCAGTTCTACGATTCGGACGGGGCGGTCGCTCATCGCTCTCGAGTCCATCGTGCTGCGCGAATCGCCAGACTGGATCTTCGCAGTGGGAGACGTCGATTCCGCGCTGGCGGCCGCCCTGGTGGCACGCAAGAATGGGATTCCGCTGGCTCACCTGGAAGCAGGTCTCCGGCACGGGCACGGCGTCGAGGAGGCCGAGATCAACCGGGTTCTTACCGACCAGCTGTCCGATGCGTTGTACGTAGCGGAACCGGAAACGCGTGACCACCTGGTTGGCGAGGGCATCGACCCCGATCGCATTCACTTCGTCGGAAACACGGCGGCGGATACGGCTCTCAGGCTCCGATCCGAGGCCTCTTCTCTCGATCTCCCTTCCTCGATGGGCCTGGAGGAGGGCACCTATATAGTCGCCCTGCTGACTCAGACCGACTCATTTCCGGGCGTCGTGTCGTTGGAGGACTTCCTGAGTGCGCTGGATGGAGTGGCGTTCGAGGCGGGTCGGCCCACGGTTCTCGTCGTTGACGCCCCGGCCGCCGCAAGCGTCAAGACAAGACATCTGGAGGACTTGCTGGAACCGATCACCGTGGTTCACGCGCCAAGCTATGTGGAACTCCTCGCTCTAGTCGACGGCGCCGGTCTCGTCGTTACCAATGCGTGCGAAGTCCTCGACTCTGCGACCGTGCTGGGTGTTCCCTGCATCGCGATCGGCGACTTCGTGCTCGGACGAACTGGGAGCCTGGAGCCGGGCCGCCACCTGTCCGCGGACGAGCTGGCTCACCTGCCCGATCTCGCGATCCGTACCCTGAGCGAGTCGTCCACCCCACGTATTCCGGAACGCTGGGACGGGAACTCGGCGCCGCGGATCGCGCAGATCACGATGGCCCATCGCCTGGCTGCAGTGGCCTGACTGGTTCTGGTGTTTTCCCGCGCCTGATACGATTCCAGTGCCGTGATTTGGCCGTTCTCGTTGCGGAATGCGACGAACGGTGCTTCCTCCTCTGGCCTTCCTCCCGCCCGCGCTGTGCGTCAGGTGTCGCGAATCCGCCACATCTGTGGATCATCGCTTACAACGTGGCCTCGAACCGTCATACGGGTCCGAATCTTGATCTTCTCGGGCTGCCGGCCGTAGCGCCGGCACGACACCGTGACCAGCGACGGCGGCACGAGTGACGCCTAACAACCAGTGGAAGAACGATTCATGGATGACAGCATCGACATCCAGGAGCCGATCGTGTCCGAGGACGCGGAGCGGGTCCTGCTCGCGCCCGAAGACAGGGCAGCCATCAGGATTCTCGTCGTCGACGACGAGCCGAGTATTCTCGAGAGTTGTGAGACAGTCCTGGGCGGGGAAGGCTACGCCTGCCAGGTCGAGCGCCGGGGGGAGGAAGCCCTTCGCCGGCTGAAGAGCGAAACGTACGATATCGTTCTCATCGACCAGAACATGCCCCAGGTCCACGGTCTCGACATCCTTGCAGAGCTGAGGAAGCGGAATCCGGATTGCCTGGCGATCGTGATGACCGGGCATGCGACGACGGAAGACGGTGTGCGGGCGATCCAGGCCGGTGCCTGGGACTACTTGCCGAAGCCCTTCACGGCCACGCAGCTGCTGGTCCTCATCGGCCGCGCCGCGTTCACCCTGATGCGCGCGCAGAAGATCGTACAGCCCTCTCAGCGCGAGGGGCTGCTCGTCGAGCGTGGGACGACGATTCTGGGCGTCTCCGCGGGGATGCGTGACGCGGTGGCCAAGGCGCTGAAAGTGGCACCGACCGACGCGTCGGTGTTCATCACGGGTGAAAGCGGTACGGGGAAGGAACTGTTCGCGCAGTACATCCACAGAGAGAGTCGTCGGACACGTAAGGCGTTCGTCGCTGTCAATTGTGCCGCTCTTCCGGGTGAACTCCTCGAGTCGGAGATGTTCGGGCACAAGAGGGGAGCCTTCACCGGGGCCATTCGAGACAAGGCCGGTCTGTTGGAAGTAGCCGACCAGGGGTCGTTCTTCCTCGACGAACTGGCGGAGATGCCTCTCGCGATCCAGGCGAAGTTGCTGCGAGTGCTGCAGGACGGCGTTCTGAGACGTGTCGGCAGCGAGAAAGATGACGCCGTAGTGGACGTCCGCTTCATATCCGCGACGAATCGGGAGCCCGAGGAAGCCCTGAGCGAAGGTGTCCTGAGGCACGACCTGTACTATCGCCTCCGCGTCGTTCCCATTCACCTCCCGGCTCTCAGGGAACGCCCCGAGGACATCCCGGTGCTCATCCGGCACTTCGTGGACCATTTCTGGCGCCGGCACCAGCTGCCCGGGGAAGAGCCGCCCCGACTTGCGGGTGAGACCCTCGAAGCGCTGATCCACTATCCGTGGCCGGGCAATGTCCGGGAACTGCAAAACGTTATCGAAAACCTGGTCGTGCTGTCTGACCCGGAAGAGGAAATTCCGGCCGAGAGGTTGTCGATTCTCGATGGGCCGCCAGAGATGACCGGGGCGAACGGCTACGGCCCCGCCCTGGATCTGCGCATGCCGTTCCACGATGCGAAACAGATCCTGGTCGACCGATTCGAACGTGAGTACCTGGCCCACCTGGTTGCCCGGACGGGTGGCAACATGTCCGAATCCGCCCGCCAGGCGGGGATCGACCGGACGACGCTGTACCGCCTGATGGACAAGCACAAGCTGGCCCGGGAGGCTTTCGCGTCCTGACCATGGCAGACAACGCGTTTCCACGGCCCGGCCCGCTGGATACAGCGGCTGGAGATGATACCGGCGCTCGCGGCGCGAGCGGCGATCGGATCCAGTTGCAGGATCTGCTCGACTCGTTACCCGCACGTTTTCGTGAGGCTGGTACCCTGCTGATCCAGGATCTGTACGGGTCGCCAGGCGGTGTCAGGGCCCTGCAGGCGGACGAGACCGAGAGCGCGAAGCCATGGTACGACGGCCTCGACCTGGAGGAGGCATGGGCCGTTGCCCAGGCCTTTCGAGCAGCGATAGGGGAGTCGCGCCCGGCGGACGGGCCTAATCAGGAGGCCTCCGATCCGAGCGAGATCAACGCGGCACTGGACCGCTCGCTACTCGAGGCGGCTCTCGCGTCGGTCAGTCGCAGCTCGGACGCACACCGCCGCATGGTCCAGGATGTGTCTCACGACCTGCGATCGCCACTCAACTCGATCCTGTTCCTGGCGGATGCCCTCCGGACCGAGAGAAGCGGGCCCCTGACGGAAGCGCAGAGTCACCAGATGAGCGTTCTGTACACGGCGGCCGAGACCCTCGTGCGAATGACAAACGACCTGATCGACTTCTCTCGACTGGGCGCCGGACGGGAGCGAATCACAGTGTCGGCGGCCTCCTTTTCGCTGGA
>CAYWLF010000086.1:0-8808 GCA_964458875.1 uncultured Gemmatimonadota bacterium | reverse complement strand
CGCACGATCAACGCCTACGGGAGCAAGAACGCCAAGAAGGACGCGCCGAGCCTGTCCGGCGACGACGTGCGAGAGGGCCTGGTGGCCGTCCTCTCCGTGAAAGTCCTCGAGCCCCAGTTCGAGGGGCAGACCAAGACGAAGCTTGGCAACAGCGAGATCCGGGGCATCGTCGAGAGTCTGGTGAACGAAAAGCTCGGCACCTGGCTGGAGGAGAACCCCGGATCCGCGCGCCGAATCATCGAGAAGGCCGTGCAGGCAGCGAGGGCACGCGAGGCAGCTCGCAAGGCGCGAGACCTGACGCGGAAGAAGTCGGCCCTGGAGACCGGGGTGCTTCCGGGCAAGCTGGCCGACTGCTCGAGCCGCAACGCTGCGCTCTCTGAGATTTACCTGGTAGAGGGAGACAGTGCCGGAGGGTCGGCCAAGCAGGGACGGGACAGAGAGTTCCAGGCCATACTGCCGCTCAAGGGGAAGATCCTGAACGTAGAGCGGGCCCGGATCGACAAGATCCTGTCCAACGACGAGATCCGGGCGATCATCACCGCGATCGGTTCCGGAATCGGCGAGGAGTTCACTCTAGACTCCGCCCGGTATCACAAGATCGTCATCATGACGGACGCCGACGTGGACGGGGCTCATATCCGGACGCTCCTTCTCACGTTCTTCTTCCGGCAGATGCAGGAGCTGATCGAGGCCGGCTACGTGTACATTGCCCAGCCGCCGCTGTACAGGGTGTACAAGGGCCGCAAGGAGCTCTACTGCTACTCCGAGGACGAGCGCGCCCGGGCCGTGAAGGAATTCTCCAACGGCAAGGGGAAGGGATCGGTGAACATCCAGCGCTACAAGGGACTGGGTGAGATGAACCCGGAGCAGTTGTGGGAGACCACGATGAACCCGGAACACCGCACGCTGCTCCAGGTCACGATCGACGAGGCCACGGAGGCCTCCCTCCTGTTCGAGCGCTTGATGGGCGGTGACGTGGAGCCGCGACGCAAGTTCATCGAGGAAAACGCGAAGTTCGTGCGAAATCTGGACGTCTAGTCACCGAGGCCCGGCATGGAAACGAAACGCACGGTCGTCCCGGCGGCTGAGGAGATCCTCGGCGGGTACTTCCCGGTGCTCGATCACGGGTTCGTCTCCCTGATCGACTACATGGGAACCGATGAGAGCATCGAACAGGCCGCCCGTGTCAGCTACGGTTACGGCACCCGAAAGAGCAGCCAGACCCGAGGCCTGGTGCGCTACCTGCGACGGCACCGGCACACCACGCCGTCGGAGATGGTCGAGCTCAAGTTTCACTGCGCCATGCCGATGTTCGTTGCAAGGCAGTGGATTCGACATCGCACGGCTTCCGTGAACGAGTACAGCGCTCGGTACAGCCTCATGCCGTTGCTGTTTTACAAGCCGGACTCCCAGGACTTCGCAATCCAGAGCGCGTCGAACCGCCAGGGAAGAGAGGGGGATTCGGCTCCTCGGGAGGTCTACGAGGAAGCCGTTCGCCGCTGGGAGGAAGTGCGCGCTCTATCGAGCGAGGCCTACGGCTGGCTTGTCGAAGAGGACGTGGCCCGCGAACTCGCTCGCATCGACCTGCCGCTGTCCACGTATACCCAGTGGTACTGGAAGATAGACCTTCACAACCTGTTCCACTTCCTGAGCCTGAGAGCTGACTCTCACGCCCAGTGGGAGATCCAGGAGTTTGCCCGGGTCATGGCCGGGATGATGAAGCGGGTCGCCCCGCTGAGCTATGAGGCCTGGTTGGACTATGAATTCGCCGGCGAGCACATGAGCCACGGGGAGTTGGTGGCGCTTAGAGGCCTGATCGATACGGACGACGACGGGCTACGCGCCCGAGACGGTGTTTCCCTCGATATCGAGGCCCTGAAGGAGTCCGGGCTCTCGAAACGCGAGGCCGTCGAACTCATCGAGAAGCTCCGTCCGTCGGTGCGACCGGATTTCGAACTCGACCTGACCATGATGCAGTCTCCCGAGCAATTCCAGTCCCGCATGCAGGCTGCCGTCCCGGGCGACTTCGAATAGGCGGGGAATCGCAGCCCGGTCCGATGCCGGTGGTGGAATCGGCCTGCGGCACTTTTTGTCGTGTTTTTCGTAGAAGGACTGTGTCGCGGGGCTGGGAGGCGTTTCGGTCGCACTCCGACGGGTCTGGGGTGTGTCCCCGAGCCGGTTCCCATCGGTGTGCGGTGTGGAGTCGGACAGGAGGCAACGCTATGCGGGAAGGGACACCCGTCCTGAGGCTGGGCGCGGTGCTGTTGATGCTGGGAGCGAGCGCCCCCGGCACCCTGGCCTCGGTTCCGCAGCAGGGGGTCCAGGTGCAAAGCGGCGCGACCCCGGGTGCGCTGAACGATCTGGCGGAGTCAGGTGGTCTCAAGGCAACGGGAGCGTTTCCGTTCGACTACCAGTATCTGGCCTTTCACGGGGGGTCCCCCGAACTCGTCGCTCTCTGGGCAGCCGCTAGCGTGGAGGCGGGTCGCATCCGTGGCGTGTTCGATGGCGGGTGGCGGTATTCGCTCTCCCTGGGCCTGGAGCTCTTCCAGGATGACTCCATGGTCGTCGCCAAGACACGACGAACCGATTTCGTGTTCAGCCGCCAGGTGGCTGACACCACGCGGGATGGATTTCCGCTGCAAACGATGGTGAGCGTGCCGCCGGGCGAGTACGACTACCGGTTGGTGGTCCAGGACATGAACTGGCCCGATGAACGGTCCGTCAACGTGGTCGAAGGAAGCCTGACGGTACCGGAGTTCGACGTCAGATCGCCGGTAGTCAGCTCGATCGCCGTAGCGGCGGATTCCAGCGGCACGTTCAAGCCGGCCGTCGGAGTGGACCTTCAGCTCAACGCGGCCGCGATCGTTGAGAAAGCCGCCCGCCCGTTCGTCTATTTCGAAGTATACGGATTGACTCCAGGGGGCAGCTACCGCGGCGAGATCAAGCTGTCGTCCACCTGGGTCTCACGCGGGAGGGGTGAGCAGTTCTCCGGCTCGTACCAACCGTTTCAGATGCAATACCGTGGAAGCGTTCCTGCCGACCCGACCACACCGGTACGGGCCGTAATGAGGCTCGACACGAGGAACGCGGAGCCCGGACCGTATGAGGTCCAGGTTCGGGTGACCGATCTCGCGACCGGCCAGCAGAGCGAGATCCGCAAGACCAAACTGAAGATTCGCCCGGAGACGACGCGATCGGCCCCGATCACGGAGGTCGATGTGCGGATTGACGGGGGCTCAGAGGGAAGGTGAGGATGACGAGAGTGATTCCAGGCTCCTGGCGGATTACGGTGATTGCCGCTGCTGCCGCACTGTTCGGGTTGATGGCTTCCGTCGAAGTGGCCGGCGCACAGACGATGCCGGCCCAGACCTACTTCGATCTGACGAACCAGGGCTACGAGAAGCTCGCGAAGCGGATCTCGAAGAAGCTCGAACTTCGCGCGGACCCGGACGACGAGGCTGTCGAGTCGCTCCTCGAACGTTGGGAGCGAGAAGAGGGCGGGCCGGACAGGGGTTGGGACTACGTGACCGTGACCCGGTTGTGGCTACGGGCCGGCAATGCGGCGCAGGCCGAGATGGCTCTCATGGAGGCCGAGGAATCCGGTGAAGTCCCCGCGCCGATCCTTCTCCTGGACCAGGCGCGCGTGGCGTTCCTGGCCGGCCAGATGGATCTCGCTGCGGAGGCCTACTGGAAGGGTTGTGAGGCGGCCGGAGAGACGGCCCGCAAGGAGTATTGGCTCGATATCGAAGTGCTCGCGACGCCCGCGGAAATGGACGACTGGGATCGCCTGCGACGTCTGCCGATTACTCAGACCGACGTGTGTGCCTACCTGCGCCACTTCTGGAATGAGCGCGCACTGGCCTCGGCGCTCGAGGTCAAGCAGCGCCTGTCCGTCCACTACGCACGTACCCGCTTCGCACTCGACAACTACCGTCGCCGTGGCAGCAGGAAGGGACCGACGTTCTCGAACCGTCTCGGCCGACCCACGAACTCGGCATATGACGATCGGGGACTTCTGTACGTCAGAATGGGTGAGCCGGACCGGACCACGGAGTTCGCCGGCAATCCGTCGATCGGTCAGGACGCGGTCAGCGCCGAGTGTTATCAGCCGAACGAGACGTGGGGCTACGACTATCCGGGCAACACCCGGGTATATCACTTCTCAGCCAATTCCGGTGCGGACGACTACTGGCTGGTCGAGAACCTCGGCGCCGTGTACCGGTGCGGGAACCCGGCTGCCTCCCTGGCGGGAACGGCAGGAGTGTCAGGCGGCGTGCTGTCGCCGGTGAACCAGAGCAGCCCCGTGGTCATGGCCTCGATCGCATCCCTCGTGCTGCAGGACCTGTATCGATCCCGACAGGGGGTGGACCCCCGGTATGCCCAGATCGCCCAGCAGATGGACGACCAACTCGGTCAGAACGTATACAACCGCAGCACGACCTTTTCGACCGGGTCCGAGGCGCTCGAAGCGCAGCGAGCCCTGGCCCAGGAAAGGGACTGGACGGTGTCGGACGGGATGTTCGCCGTCGATTCGGTCCCCGACCGACCTCCCGTGGCCACGGATACGCGCCTGCTCGTGGAGGAGCTTCAGTTCCTCAGTCCGCGGGAAGGTGTGAACCGGGTGTGGATCAACGCCGTGATCGAGGCCGAGCGGCTTACGCCGATCACGCTTCCGGGCGGGCAGTTTCGATATCGGGTAGAGGCCCGCTGGGTGATCGTGGATGGAAACGGCGAGTCGCAAATACTCAACTCTTCTTTCGAAGCGACGTCGCCCAGGAAGCTCGGACGTGACGAGAGCCTCCCGGTCCGCATGGCTGCCGATCTTCCACCCGGGGAGTACCGATATGCCCTTCTCCTGCGTGACAGCCGGCTGGCCCCCGGGCGCGATCAGCTGTCAGGCAACTACCGCCGGGTAGACTTGATCGTTCGAGAACTGAGCGCTGGGGCTCCGGCCCTCTCGGATGTCGCTGTCGCGGCGGATTCCGGTGGAGTGTGGTCGCCGGGGGCCGGAATATACTTGCGCCCGAACCCGGCCCACCTGACCGGCGGCGACGGGGTGGGATACATCTACTTCGAGGTCTACAATTTGACGCCGGGCGGCGAGTATACGACCCATATCCGCCTCGAGCCCGACGAGGACGACGCAGGGGACGCGTTCGAGTTGTCCTTCCCGGGTGCTGGCAGCACAGACGCGAGCCGGATGTCCCGCCGGATGCTTCGCGTCGATCTGCGGGATACCGATCCGGGCCGCTACATGATGCGGGTGACGGTGACCGACAGCGAGACCGGCGCCTCGACTCTGCCGTACTACACGCCGGTGACGGTGAACCGGGCGGTTCGCTGATCGAATGATAGCCGTGATGGTTGAAGTCGCGGCCGCGCTGGTGTCCGGAAGAGCCAAGCGAAGGGTAGCCGTCTGCGCGCTTCTGGTCATCTGCGGCTCGCCCTCCGGTGCGATCTCCCAAACCATGCCCGGGCCTGCCTACCATGACTTGATGGCTGGCGGCCACGAGCGCCTGGCCCGAAACCTCACATCGTTGCTTGACCTGCGCGCGCACCCCGACAAGAATGACGTCGAGACCTTCCTCGATCGGTGGGAACGTGACGCCGGGGGCCCCCGGTCGGGCTACGACTGGTTGGCTGTCGCCCGCATGCGGCTCCGGGCCGGCGAGGCGGACCGGGCGGAGTCGGCCCTGGAACGGGCCGAGGGCAGGATACCCGAGTCCCTCATCCTGGTCGATCGTGCGCGGATCGCCTTTCTCCGCGATGAAGTGTCCGGGGCGGACGACTACTGGGCCGCGTGCGCGATCGCTGACGAGGCGGCATCCACCGAAATCTGGCTGGACGTGGAGGTCCTGGCGACTCCCCTGGAGCTGGAGGCGTGGGACGGGTTTCGCACCCTGCCTGCCGGTGAGCGAGACGACTGCTCGTTCTTCAGGCGCTTCTGGATCCGTCGCGCGGCGGCCGCGGGAATGGGAGTCGACGAGCGAATCCTGTCGCACTACGAGCGAGCACGGTTCGCGCTCGAACACTACCGGCGGCGCGGTCGCGTCCGGCCCCGGTTCGCCGTCCGCCTCGGGCGTCCGACGAATTCCGTGTACGACGATCGCGGATTGCTGTACGTGCGCATGGGCGACCCCGACGAAGTGGCGATCCACGGTGGCAGCGATTGCATAGAGCCCAACGTGTCATGGGCCTACGACCGTCCCGGCGGGTACCGGGTGTACCACCTGTCACCTCTAGGCGGCGCCGATGACTGGTACCTTCTCGAAAACCTGGCGATGGTGTACCGCTGCGGGACCTGGGACAGGAATCCCATGGTGGCCATCTCGCCGCTTCTGCTCGACGTTCCTGGCCCCCCGTTCCACGACCTGTACATGTCCCGCATGGGCCTCGACCCGCGGTACGCTCGAATCGCCAATCACGCGCTCAACCTGACAGGAGACGCCTTCGCGGGCTCCCAGTTGGCCGAAGACCTGACCGTGGAGCGTGACCTGACGTGGGACGACGGAGAGTACGCGGTCGCCGGCGTTCCGGAGCGTCCCGCGGTAGACCTGAGCCTGAATTTCGCTCTCGAGTGGTTGCAGTTTCGTGCTCCCCGGCCGGGGCTCACCCGCATCTGGTTAAATGGCCTGGTCGATGCTTCCGCGCTACTGCCGGTGGAGCTGAACGGGCAGGTCGTGTACCGGGTACAAGCCGTGTGGACTCTCGTCGACGAGTCGGGCCTCTCGTATCGGTACATCCCGTCGTCGTTCGATCTCCCGGTTGACGGGCCGCTGGACGACGAGGCGGGTCTCTCGCTCCGCGAATGGGTCGATATGCCGCCGGGGCCTTACCGGTGGATGCTCGCCGTATCCGATGCCAGCGCGCCCGTGGAGGAGCAGAGCGAGAAGGTTCGGGGCGGCTTCGCCGGGGGGGACGTGGTCGTCCGCGACCTCGGTTCGGACCTGCCGGTACTGTCTGACGTCGCAGTATCTCCCGATTCGGACGGGGCCTGGTCTCCGGCCACCGGCATCAGTTTGAATCCGACTCCGGCGCGCGTTACCGGTGACGACGGGGTGGCGTTCATCTACTACGAAGCCTACAACCTCACTCCAGGTGGTCGGTACGAAACGAGAGTCGTGCTCCAGCCGGAAGGAGGAGCCCGGTCATTCGATCTGTCGTACCCGGGCACCGCGCGACGTGGCGCCAGTATCGTGACGCGTGGACACCTGCGGATCGATCTGGCCGCTTCTCCACCCGGCCGCTACGAGATGGCGGTGACCGTTCGAGACCTGACGAGCGGGCATGTCACCTTGCCCGTCCGGACCGATATCCTGGTGAACCGGGACTGATCCGCCGGTCCGTCTACAGCTCGAACTCGGCCTGTGTCTCGCTCTCGAAGTCTTCTGACCATTCCGGGCCCGAATCCGTCCCCTCCAACCGCGATGCAGCGTCCAGTATCGAGCCGGTCTCCGCCTCATCTGTCTCCGTCCTTTCACCTCCCGAGGAGATGCGAAGCGGGTGGACGGCTATGATCGGACCGGCCCTTTCGCTGAGCGCGTCGATTCGCACCGAGGTGCCCCGACGTGGCTTCACGGGCAGGGCCTCCACGGAGATCGGGACGATCTCGCCGGATGCCATTTCGGCCATGCCGAGATCGCCGGGATGCACTGCGAGGATTCCAACGAGTGATCCCGCCCGGTCCGTGTCCGGAAGGAGGGCCATGCCCTTACCGGCCCGCCCCTGTCGCTTGAGCTCAGTGAAAGGAACGCGCTTCCCGAAACCTGCCGCCCCGACGACGAGCAAGTCGGTGTCCCGACGGGGAGCCAGGGCGGCCACCAGGCTGTCGCCCTTGCCCACTTCGATCCCTCGAACTCCACGTGCCGTTCGCCCCATGGTCCGGACCTCGTCCTCGGAAAAACGAATCGCCAGGCCTTCCTTCGTCGCGAGCAGGAGATCGCCAGTCCCCACGCTGGGACGCACCATCATCACTTCGTCACCCTCGGACAGCCCGATGGCTCTTATCCCGCCAGACCTCACGTTGGAGTACTCGGACAGCCCGGTTCGCTTCACCTGGCCATCCCGTGTCACGAACAGCAAGAACTTCTCGTCGTCGAACTCCGGGACCGGAACGACAGACACGATCCGGTCGCCGGGATCCAGTTCCACCAGGTCAGAGATCTGTTTGCCGCGCGAGCTCCGCGTGCCCCGGGGGAAGTCCTTTACCTGGACGGAGTGAACGCTGCCCTGGGCCGAGAAAAGCAGGATCTCCGTGGACCCGCGAGCCACGAAAGCCTGGCGCACGAAGTCGCCGTCCCGTTCGGCCATGGCTTCTGCACCCGACATTCCCCCGCTGCCGCGGACGGCCAGGGCCTTGGCGTATCCAAGACGGCTGATCATCACGAGGGACGACTCGCCGCTCTCTCCGGACGGGAGCGGAAAGGCCTCGCTCTCGTCGAGGATTTCAGTCCTTCGATCGTCTCCGTAGCGGACGACGAGTTCCGCCAGCTCGGATCGAAGAAGGTCACGGCGGGCCGGGTCCTCTTCGACCACGTGACGCAGTTCTTCGATACGGCCATGCAGGGCCTCCAGCTCTTCGACCAACTTCTTCCGCTCGAGCTGGGGGAGGCGAGGGCCATCCGCCACGAGACGCGACTGCGCTTCGGTGATCGGCCGTTTCGCGTGTACGACGCCGAGAGACTGCGATCGGCGTTGACCCGATTCGAGCCTTGACCGACGCATCGGGGTTTTCATGGCATTCGCACGAGAGGAACGGGAAGCGCTGCACCTGCTCGAAGGGATCGAAAACGGCACCTTGGGTACGAC
>CAYWLF010000085.1:0-8828 GCA_964458875.1 uncultured Gemmatimonadota bacterium | reverse complement strand
TGGAGCAGCTCGTGTCCGGCGCGGCGGCCGCCGTGGACGTCGTGGCCGAGATGGGGGTCACGGACCGGAACCGCGTCGCGATCGGCGGACACAGCTATGGCGCCTTCATGACCGCGAACCTGTTGGCTCACTCGGACCTGTTTGCGGCCGGCATCGCGCGGAGCGGGGCGTACAACCGCACGCTCACGCCGTTCGGATTCCAGGCAGAGGAGCGTACGTACTGGGAGGCCCCGGAGATCTACTACGAGATGTCCCCGTTCATGCACGCCGACCTGGTGGACGAGCCGATCCTCCTGATTCACGGCGAGATGGACAACAACTCCGGGACGTTCCCCCTGCAGAGCCAGCGCTACTACGGCGCACTGCAGGGACTCGGCGCCACCGTGCGGCTGGTGGTTCTTCCGTACGAGAGCCACGGCTACCGGTCACGCGAGAGCCTGCTGCACATGCTGTGGGAGATGCAGGAGTGGATGGACCGGTACGTGAGAAACCGGCCTGCCGAAGCGCAGACGACAGACTAGGAGAAACTGCGTATGACGGACGATTTCCTGGACGACCTGCAGCACCGGGCGGCCGAAGCCGGCGTCACGTGTGGTCCACACTGCCCCGGTAACCGGATCCCGCTCACCCCCTACGAGGTGGCGCGGATCGCCCGTGGCCTGGAGGTACCCACGGGTGAGGTGATTCGCCGCTATGTCCAGGAGGGCTCGGGCGTCCTCGAAGTTGGCGACGACGGCAACTGCGTATTT
This sequence comes from uncultured Gemmatimonadota bacterium, assembly GCA_964458875.1. Classification (GTDB taxonomy): domain Bacteria; phylum Gemmatimonadota; class Gemmatimonadetes; order Palauibacterales; family Palauibacteraceae; genus Benthicola. Next base: position 8,079 of record CAYWLF010000085.1, on the reverse strand, counting down.
CACCGTACCGAGGGATGCGAACTGGATGCGGAGCGCCCCATGTCGTGCCGGAACTTCGCCGATCCGCTGGACGGGGCCGGCCGATTCGTCGAGCGAGCCCGCCAGTACCGGACCATTCTCAGGGCCTGGCGCGCGACCCGGGAAGCGGAAGCACTGGCCGGAGCGGACCCGGTCCTCTCGGCCGGCGGTCCTCGGAGGCACGCCGCTCCGGAGCTCGGCGCTTGGATTCTGGACGTGGACGCCATGGTCGCCGAACGGTGCCAGGAGAGGGGGATGCCGATCCCCACTGACCTGGAAGCCAGGATCGACATACATCTCGAAGTCCTGAGGTCAGCGTTGGAAGGCTAACCCCGCCCATCCGCGCTGATTGAACGGGTCGGTCCAGGGTATGGGCCGGCCCGTTCGCTCATCTGACTTCCTTTGCCGTCGCGGAGATCACCCGTCGTCGGGGTCGATCTCCCGCAGGAACGCACCGGTCACGATATCGAAGACCCTCGTGGATGTGACCTCTCGATCGCTGCCGTACTCGCGGACCACGACTTCCTTCTTGTCCTCCCCCGGGCGGTAGACGAGCCATCCACCGGCCGGCACGTCACGCGAGATGGAATCGCAGTCACCGGACGGATACTTCTTCTTCTGTTTCCCGGGCGGCTCACCGGGCATCCACACGCGGCACTGGCCGGGCGGAGGAAGATGGCCCGGCGGAATCCCGAACTTAGCCGCGGTACTGGCGTTTTCGGGCACGTTTTCGTTCTTGCGCTCGGGCTCGGTGCCCTCGTCCGCCCCGGTGCCGGGTATGGTCTGCGTCTGTGGAACGGGGCCAGTCTCGACCTCCGGGTTCGAACTCGAGCAGGCCGCCAGGCCGGCTACCCAGAGCATGGCCATCAGCTGTCGTCGCATCGATTCCTCCATCGGTGAACGGCGGCGAATCACTGGCCGCCCGATTCAATTCAAGGGTCGAGGTAGTTCCAGATTCGTGCCACGAGGGATTCGCCTGTCCCCCGCCGATTCAGGCCGGGGTCGGTCCGCCAACTCGTTGCAGGATCGATCAGTTCGACTCGAAATGCATTGGCTTCGCTCTTGCACCCGTTGGCGTGGCGTAGGTCAGGCGCGCGAGGGCGCCCCACGTGCGCAGATAGCTGCAACGTCTTGTGAATACTTGTTTTAGATGTTCCGAGCCTGTGAGTGGCCCGGAAAACACGGGTTCGAGGCGTTGCGTACACCGCGGCAGCGTATGGCAAAACGCTCCGGCAGAGAGGATCGGGACGGACGATGCGGGACAGCGAGAAGCGGGCGAAAAGGCAGCCGGATCGTGCCGCCGGGGGCAACTCCTCGCGACTGATGCAGGTCGGGCTCAACCCTGAGCTCTCCGCCTGGCAGCGTCGAGAGCTCAACCAGCTACTGATCAGTCTTCCTGCCCAGAAGACTCTGCCCGAATCCCTGTCCGTTGCCATGCGCGGAATCTGCGAAGCCATGGGTTGGACCGTAGCCTTCGCTCGCTGGGAGATCGGTTCGGATTCGGGATCGGAGTGGTATGCCTTTGACCCGGCCCAGCAGAACGCCGAAGCACTCCGGTCGGCGCTCGAGAGGGGCCCGGTCGCAGATTGGAACGAGGACGGCAAGGAAGCGGCTGTCAGGCTCGAACCACTGATCGCGCTGTCAGAGACGCGGGCCCGTGAAGCAGCACGCGACGCGGGGCTCGCCGGATACGCCCTTCTCCCCATACTGGCCGCCGGCAAACCCGTGGCGATGCTCGAACTGCTCTCGCCCACCGCGCCACCGAGAATGGGAGGACTGACTCGTCCTACCGAGATACGGGACGGACTGGAAGTCCTGGCCGGCGTCCTGGGCCTGCTGGCGACCAGGGAACGGATGCAAGCCGCTGTCGGAAAGGCAGCCGCCCTCGCCCGTCACAATATGGCGGAACTAGCCACGGCTCGGGCGAGCCAACCGGAGAGTGGTGAGCCGGCCGAGCGTGCAGAGCCGGCGGAGAGCGGACAGCCGATCCTGTACGATGAGCGGACGGGTCTTCCGGTGCGTCCGATCCTGTTCGACCGGATTCGGCAGGCGATCCGCAGGCGTCAGCGCTCGCCGCGCGACCTGTTCGCCATTCTCGTGGCCCAGGTCGAGGGACTGGATCGGGTCCGAGAGAGGGACGGAGACCAGGCCGCGGAGGACTTGATGGTGGCGGCGGGACGGAGACTGGCCGGCCACACGCGACCGGCGGACACGACGGCGATCGACGGTCTCGGCCGATTCGTGATCATCGTCGAGGGAATCCGATCACTCGAGGAGTCCCTGGTGGTCGCCGACCGGGTCCAGAAGGAAATCCGACGTCCCTTCCCCACCGGACGCGACGATATCCGGTTGGATGTCCGGATCGGGGCGGTTCTCGCGGGACCGGCCTATGACGATCCGGAAGCGCTACTGGCCGACGCCGGGACCGCGGCGCTCAGGGCCGGTGGCTCGGGCGAGCGCATACAGGTGTTCGACAGGGCCCTGGAGGACAACCACCAGCAACGGGAGCGCCTGCGCAACGATCTCGCCCTGGCTCTCGAGCGGCGCGAGTTCCATCTCGAGTACCAGCCCATCGTCTCCCTCCAGGACGGCCGAATCACCGGACTGGAGACGTTCATGCGGTGGCGCCACCCGGAACTCGGACTCGTCCCGCCCGACCAGTTCATCCCGGTTGCGGCAGAAACGACTCTGATTCACGACCTCGGTTTCTGGGTCGTGGAGCAGGTGTGCGATCAGATCAACACGTGGCGCAGCCACCTGTCCCACCTCGATCTGCCCGTCGGCGTGAACGTGCTGGGGCGGCAGATCTTCTACGACGGCTTCCTGGGTCAGGTGCGAGAGATTCTCGAGCGACATGGAATTCAGGGTCGGCAACTGCGGTTCGACATCGCCGAAGGGGAGTTGATGCGTGACGCCGACAAGTCGGCGACCGTTCTCGATCGACTTCAGGGAATGGGCATTGACGTGGCCATCGACGACTTCGGGACCGGCTACTCCTCGCTGAGTCTCCTGCACGACCTTCCCGTCCGGGCGCTGAAGATCGACCGGTCGTTCGTGAGCCATCGGCGCGAGAAGCTCAGGAAGTGGGGTGTCGCGCGTACGATCGTCGAACTGGCGAAGATCCTCGACGTCGAGGTCATCGCCGAGGGGATCGAAACTCGCGAGCAGTTCCTGGCCCTGCGCCAGGCTGGCTGCACGCAGGCCCAGGGGTACCACTTCTCCGGTCCCGTGGGTGCCGCCAAAGCAGAAGAGTTGATCCGCGAGGGCTATCCGCTGGATCTCGAGGCGCCGCAGCGCTGACTCACGCCGGCCTTATCGGACGGCGGCGCTTTCGATCGGATCGGGGCTCACCCGTTCGGTCATGACGCCTGGTCGGCGCCGAAAGTCGACTCCACACTCTGCGGGGCAGACCGCCCGAATCCGACCTGATTGGGTGGCGACGCAGCCATGCGGATCTGCCCCGCCTGAGGCGCGCCAGGCGACTGGGCTCGCGACCCGATGCGTCACGGCGCTCCCGCGGGGATCGTCTCACCGCCGGGCTTCCACCACGTCACCGGGACCACGCATGATCGGAATCTCCTGCCTGAGGAAGCTTCAGCACCACGAAATACGACCCGCCGGCGTCAACCCAGAATAGTCGCCCACGGGTCGTCGTTGAACCCCGACCGAAGTCGGCCGCTCTGCAAACGCTACTGCGTGGTGAGTTGGAAGCCGACGGTCTGTTCCCGGGTCACGCATCTCAGCACGGGGAGACCTCCGTTGCCGTCGCGGTTCAACTCTCCATCGCGGAAACCCTTCTTGCGGGCGAACACCCGGTAAGCCATTTCCGTCGCCAGTGAGCAGTCGGGCTCCGTGAACACCATGGTGAAGCGGCCCTCGGCGTTCGAGCGCGCCGACGCGCGCGGTTCGCTCCCCTCTTCCGTATCGACGTCCACCCACACGCTGACGTCAGCGAGCGGCGCCTGGTCCGCATCGGCGACCACCACCCCGATGATCTTGATGATCACGTCGTCGCCGACCGTACCGGGGTCGAATCCGCTACCCTCGTTGCCACAACCCAGGGCGGCCACGGCCGCCGCGAGCATCCACACACGTACTCTACCTGGTCGCATCTATCTTCCTCCAAGCTCGCAAAAACTCTCGCTGGAAGGGGCCGACCGGGCCCTCCGCCCCTGCGATCAGCTGAACTCGATGCCCTGCGCCAGCGGCAACTCTGTGCTCCAGTTCACGGTGTTCGTCTGGCGTCGCATGTACGCCTTCCAGGAATCCGAACCGGACTCGCGACCGCCGCCAGTCTCCTTCTCGCCTCCGAATGCCCCTCCGATTTCGGCCCCGCTCGTCCCGATATTGACGTTCGCGATTCCGCAATCGCTGCCTCGGTGCGATAGGAAGTACTCGGCCTCGCGCACGCTGTCCGTGAAGATCGACGACGACAGTCCCTGAGGAACATCGTTGTGGATCTCGACCGCTTCGGCGATCTCATCCACGGCCTCGCGCGGCGTCGCGTCTTTGGAACCGTACCCGATGATGTAGAGGATCGGCGCGAACGTCTCTTCCTGTACGATCGAGAAATCGTTCTTCGCGGCCGCGATACAGGGCTTCACGTAGTGGCCGCCCGGATAGTCGGCGCCGTCCAGCGGCTCTCCGCCGTGCAGGATCTCGCCGCCCTCGGCCTGAACCCGTTCGATCGCGTTCTGCAGGTCGGCCACCGCACCGCGCGTGACCAGCGGTCCCATGAGCGTGTCCGGATCCAGCGAACTCCCGATACGGACGTCCTCGTACGCCCTCGTGAGACGGCTGACCAGCTCGTCCCGGACCGACTCGTGGACGATGATCCGCCGCGTGCTCGTGCACCGCTGCCCCGCGGTACCGCATGCGCCGAACAGGATGGCAGGCAGCACCAGGTCCAGGTTGGCGCTCGGAGTGACGATTATGGCGTTGTTCCCGCCCAGTTCGAGAATCGTTCGGCCGAGCCGTTTGCCTACCGTCTCGGCGACCCGGAAGCCCATCTGAGTGCTGCCGGTGAACGAGATGAGCGGCACGCGCTTGTCCTGCAGAATCCTCTCACCGACCGTCGAACCCTTGCCGACCACGAGCGAGAACACGGCCGGATCGACGTCGTTCTCGCGGCACACGGCGGCGGCGAGTTTCGTGACCGCCACCCCGCACAGTGGTACCTGGCTGGAGGGTTTCCACAGCGTTGAATCTCCACAGACCGCGGCGAGCGCCGCGTTCCAACTCCACACCGCGACCGGGAAGTTGAACGCGGTGATCACACCCACGACGCCCAGGGGATGCCACTGCTCGAACATCCTGTGGTCCGGCCGCTCGGACTGCATCGTGTTCCCATACAGCTGGCGGGAGAGCCCGACCGCGAAGTCGCAGATGTCAATCATTTCCTGGACTTCGCCTTCTCCCTCGGCCACGATCTTGCCCATCTCCAGGCTGACCAATTGGCCGAGCTCATGCTTGTACTCGCGCAGCTTGTTGCCTATCTGTCGCACGATCTCGCCGCGGCGAGGCGCCGGCATCTTGCGCCACTCCAGGAACGCCCGGTGGGCCCGGTCGGCGATCTTCTCGTACTCCTCCTCGGTAACCTGCCGCACGTGCGCAATCACCGCGCCGTCGATCGGACTGGTCGACTCGAGCTGCGGCCCCGAACCCAACCACTCTCCGCAGAAGCCGCCCAGGTTGTTTTCCTCGATTCCGAGCCTGGCGAGAAAGTCTTGCATGAGATCCTCTATCCTTCATTCAAATAGTAGTTTGCACTCTCTTGAGTGGGCCGCGGGGCGACGTGTCCCGGACCTCTCCGTGGCAGCCGTGATGTTAGCCGATCCAGGCGAGTACGGCCACTATTCGAGATCCATCCGCGGATACGTATTGCTGTGATAACGCAGGCCCACCACCTGTCCATCTCCGCTCTCCACGAACTCGTAGGTCTCGCCCAATTCTCCGTCTTCCCGGATCCTCCGGAACGTGTTACCGGCTATGTGTTCCAGGGGCGTCAGCTCATCCGACGGACGCATGGTCGGGAGCCATAAAATTGCGAGTCCGGCCTCCCACGACACCACCGCGGCCTCACCCCCCCAAGGGTTCTCGTCGTACGAGCCGATGAACCGTTCGAACTTCGCGGGCAGCTCTTCCGGCCGGTAGTCGGCGGTCAGCAATCCGTCCTCACGACCGAGCCGTTCATCGATCGCCTCATCCACCGCGGGGCCCATGAGGCGGATCGCTTCGAGAGCCAGGGCAGACGGACTCAGAGCGATCGCGTTCATCATCACGATCGCCGCCAGGTGGCTGGGCACGTGCATACGAATCGACGACCGATAGCCAGGGCACAGCCCGTTGTGCCCCACGTAGGTGACTCCGTCGTTCCGGTACACGCCGAAGCCCAGCCCACGGGTCGTCTGCCAATCCGGGTCCAGCCATTGGACCCTCTGCATTTCCCGCAGAGTGTTTCCGCCCAAGACTTCGTCACCGCCCGATTCCAGGACCCGGAATTGCCACGAGGTAAAGCGGGCCAGGTCCTCGACCGTGGAGGCGAAACCGGCCGCCGGAGCGATGCCTTCCGGAGAGAACGGCGGCATTCGCACCCTGCCTCCGTCTCTGCGCGTGGAACTGTATCCGGCGGCGAGACGGTCGGGGAACGGGTACTCCCCGATATCGGGCCACGTGCTCGTCATGCCCAGCGGATCCAGGATGTTAGACCGCACGTATTCGCCGTACGGAACTCCGGAGAGCTCGGCCACGATTTCACCGGCGAGCGTCAGTCCAAGATTCGAGTACTGATAGTATCGATCGGCCGGGTAGAGCATTTCCTGGTCGCCGAGACGCTCAACGACCTGTTCGCGCGTCGGGAAGTCGAACGGATCGATCCAGTACGGATAATCCGATTCTCGCGGAAGCCCCGACGAATGTGTCAGGATCCCCCGGACCGTGACGGGCGGGGCCCCCTCAGGCCCCTCCCCGATGTCGTACCAGGGAAGGAGGTCAGCCACGCGGTCATCCAGGCGCAGCCGCCCCTCGTCACGCAACTGCATCACCCCGGTGGCTGTGAACAGCTTCGAGATCGAGCAGATGCTGTAGGCCGTCCCCGCGGTCGCCGGTTCCCCGGACTCCGGATCAGCCAGCCCGGTAGCCCCAGCCCAGATCAACTCCTGGTCGTGAACGAGAGCGGCGGAGATCCCCGGGATGTTCTCGTACGCCCGCTGGGCGTCGAGCCACACCTGCACGACGTTCACCGCCTCGCGGACCCGTGGGTGGTCAGACACCGTCTGTGCCCGCAGGGGCGAAACGGAAAGGACAGTCAGACAGAACGCCAGCCGATAGGGGAAGCGCATTCTAGATTGCCTCGCATTTGGATCGTGTCTCGTACAACGCCGGAATCGGCGGAAGTCGACAGAAGATGAAGGGAAGCTCGGGAGCAGGCAATCGGGCGTACGACACCGCTCATGAGTGACGACTCCGTGACAGTAAGGGCTAACCTTTGGAGCACGATCAGAAGCGCGATTAACGGGTACCGTTGAGATCTTGTATATTCGTGTTGTCTTGGTACCGAGGCACCAGCGATCGGCAGGTCGGATGCGTCCTGCCGCGGCCGCCTAGCTGCGTCCGTTCGTTTGCTGCGAGTCCGTCCCGCCCAAAGGAGGCACACCATGAGCACCGGGTTCCGGATCCTATCCACGATGGCCGGCGCGGCGCTGTTCCTGCCCGCGACTCTTGTAGCCCAGGTCCGGCCGACGTACGAGCTGCCCTCGATAGCCGTTTCGGCGCCGTCCGAGTCGAGCCCGCTCTATGAATCGGCGTCCGCTCTGTACCAGGCCGGCGATTGGGAGGAGGCGGCCGAGCTGTACCGCGATGCCGCCGAGGGAATGCCCGAGAATGATCCCAACTCCTATTTGACGTACGACCAGGCGGCTCGACTCTACTTCTACGCCGGTGAGTATGGTGACGCCCGCAGCATGATGGAGCAGGCCGCGGGAGTGGCGGAGGCGGCAGGCGACATGCTATCCGCTACCTATCGACACGTGGACGCGGCGTTCATCGCGGGGGGGGAAGGCT
>CAYWLF010000084.1:0-8958 GCA_964458875.1 uncultured Gemmatimonadota bacterium | reverse complement strand
CCGTACCCGTGGGAAACCAACATGACCCTGACGCAGAGCTGGGGTCACAACTTCGATCCGATCTACAAGACTCCGGAGCGCATCATTCACACGCTGATCGATGTCGTCTCAAAGGGCGGGAACTATCTGCTCAACGTGGCGCCCACGCCGGACGGTACCTTTGAAGACGAGGCATACGAGACACTGGCGGAGATCGGCCGTTGGATGGCGGTGAACGGCGAGGGCATCTACGGAACGAGGTCGCACGAACCGTTCGGTGAGGGCGAATCCGTGCGCTTCACCCGAAGCAAGGACAGCCAGACAGTCTACGCGTTCTCGCTCGCGTGGCCCGGCGAGTCGCTGCACCTGCGGTCGGTGCGGGCCCGGGAGGGCAGCGAGATCGTCCTGTTGGGTCACGAGGGACCCCTCGACTGGACCCAGGACTCTGACGGCCTGGGCATTCAGCTCCCGCCGGGGCTGAAGGAAGCTGGAACGCTCGCCTGGGTATTCAGAATCGAGTCGGCCCGGTAGGTCAACTCATCAGCTCGGGATCGACTCGATGGCCGTCTCCCGTTTCGTGATCCTCTTAACGACGATGTGCAGCCAGATCAGGCACACTAACGCCACGAAGAAGAAGAAGATCCAGGTCGTGGTCCAGAGCCCGATTCCTCGCAGCAGGTAGCCGAAGATGATGGGGCAGAAGAAGCCCCCGAGGCCCCCGATGACGCCGACAGCCCCGCCGACCACGCCCACTTCGGTCGGGAAGTACTCCGGGATGTACTTGTAGACCGCGGCCTTCCCGATCCCCATCGCGATCCCGATGACAAACACGAACATTGTGAAGATCCACACGTTCGCCTGGAAGTAGATGTGCGTCGTACCGGCGGCGAGAAGAGCCTTCCTGGAAACGGCCTGACCTTCGGTCACCTGTGGCACGTGCCACGACTTGATTACCGGCAGGATGTGGGTCCCGCTATCGTCAAACCCCGTGCCGACCGGGGGCTGAAGAGCGTACACGTCCTGGTTCACACGGATCTCGCTCCCGGTGACGAGTGTCACGGTTCCGCTCCTCCGAGCCATGACTCCGCTTCCGGGAGACTCGACTTCCATCTTCGGGAAGAACAGGGCCAGGCAGCACACTGCGATTACACCCAGGACCCAGTACATCACGGTGCGGGCGCCCAACCGATCCGACATGTATCCGCCGAGGGCACGGATGACCCCCGAAGGCAACGAAAAAATGGAAGTCAGAAGACCGGCGGTAACGATGGTCATCGAGTAGACGTTGACATAGTACGGGACCAGCCACTGGGCGAGGGCCACGAATCCGCCGAACACCAGGAAGTAATAGAGCCCGAAGCGCCACACCCGCATGTTCTTGAGCGGCCTGAGCATCTGGAGTACGGTGCGCTGTGATGCGACTTCCGGCTTCTTGTTCCGGGTGAACAGGAAGAAGACGATCGCCATCACTACGAGCACGATTGCGTAGTACTGTGGAAGCAGTCTCCAGCGTTCCAGGTCCTGCCCACCGTTCGTCAGCGACCTCAGAATCCCGGGCGCGACCATCACCGTGAGCGCAGCGCCCGCGTTTCCGGCGCCAAAGATCCCGAGGGCCGTTCCCTGCCGCTCCCTGCTGAACCACACCGATGAAAACGCGATGCCGACCGCGAACGAGGTGCCCGTGAGTCCGAAGCCCAGGCTGGCGAGCAGGTAGCCGTTGTAGCTGTCGACCTGGCTCAGGTAGAACATCGGCACGGCGCACAGGAGCATGAGTATCGTGTACACCGGTCTCCCGCCGAACCGGTCGGTGAGCATCCCGAGGGGCAGCCGCATGATCGAGCCGGTCAGGACCGGGATCCCGATCAGGGTACCCATCTGCGCCTTGTCCCAGTCGAAGACCCCGTTCTCCACGAGAAACGTCACCAGCACACCGTTCAGCATCCAGGCTGCGAAACAGACCGTGAACGCGATGGTGTTGAGGCTCAAGACGCGCCAGGCGCCAGATTGTTCTTTCATGTCTCTTCACGGTGTTCGCCGGGCCAGCCGGACAGCTGGCCCGGAATTCGTTGATCCTGTTTGACCGGATTCAGCACACGATCTCGGCGTTCTTCCTTGCGTAGAACCACCAGTTCAGCGCGAGACAGGTGGCGTAGTACGCGGCAAAGCCATACAGGGCGTTCTGCGGCGTGCCCGCCTGGATCTGTGTCGCGAAGATCTTGGGAATGAGATACGCACCGTACGCGGCGATCGCCGACGTCCACCCGAGCACCGGCCCCCGATTGTCCTTCGAGAATATCACGCCGATCATCCGGAACGTGGACCCGTTCCCGATGCCGGTCGTCGCGAACAGCACGATGAACAGCCCGAGGAAGGGAAAGAAGTACTGGACGGGATTCGGCGACTCAAGCGCAAGCGACACTACGTAGCCCGCCCCGATCGTGGACGCGATCATGATGATCGTGTCCCAGTGGGTCACCCTCGCACCGCCCAACTTGTCTGACAGCCAACCTCCGACGGGCCGGATCAGGGCGCCCACGCCCGCCCCGATCCAGATATACGCGGCCGAGCTCAGTCCCGTGGCCTGGCCCGACATCTCACCAACCCGGATCACACCGAACACGTCGTCGATCAGTTTGGGGAAGGCATTCGCGTAACCGATGAAGGAACCGAAGGTCATGACGTACAGGTAAGTCATGATCCAGTTGTGCTTCATCTTGAAGATCCCGAACTGCTCTTCCAGGCTCTCACGGGTTTCGCGGGGCGTCATGTACCGCATAGCCGTCAGCGTCACGGCGACCGCCACCACGACGACCACGAAGGTCTTCAACAGCATCGGGAAGCCGCCCCACGGAAGAACCAGAAGGACGATCCCGACTGAGGCCCCTACGAATCCGAGGAAAGTGAGCCACAGGTACTTGCCCACCGCAACAGGAGTGGGCCCGACCTTGTGGAACGGGAGGTTGTTCATGAAGAAGAACGCCAGGATCGCGAACAGCAGCAGAACAGGAGCCCAGACGAGGCCGGCGTTCTGGATCCACATCTGCGACGTTGCGCCAGCCACTTCGTATTCGTACGGGTCTCCGCCCAGGGCTCCGAACAGTCCGAACGTGATCACCCAGGGGATCAGGAATTGCATGACGCTGACCCCGAGGTTGCCGAGTCCCGCGTTCAGCCCGAGGGCCAGTCCCTGCTTCGCTTTCGGGAAGAAGAAGCTGATGTTCGACATGGACGAGGCGAACGCCCCGCCGCCTACGCCGGAGAGAGCCGCGAGGATGATGAAGATCCAGAACGGCGTGGTGTGATCCTGGAGCGCAATCCCCGCACTGACAGCGGGCAGGAGCAACAACGCGGTCGTCATGAACTTGACGTTGCGTCCCCCGCAGATGGCGATCATGAACGAGTTGGGAATCCGGAGCGTTGCCCCGGCCAGACCAGCCACCGCGGGAAGGGTGAACAGGAGGGCGCGGTAACCGGCCTCGGCGTAAGGCTCTCCGCCGTTCATGAACGTGAAGTTGAACAGCTCTCCGCCGGACGCGAAGTGGAGTTGCTGGATGTACTTCGCGACCATGCCCCAGTAGATCCAGACCGCGAACCCCAGCAGCAGGTTGGGAATCGAAATCCACAGGTTCCGGTTCGCGATGCGCTTTCCTTCGCGGTTCCAGAACGTCTCGTCTTCGGGGTCCCAGTAATCCGGCCAGGCGTTGCTGTCGTGGCTCATGGGTCGTCCTGTAATCTGATCAACTGCTGCGTGGACGGGCGCGGGACCACGGTGTGCTCGGATCACGTATCGTCTTGCGGTCCCAGTTCCAGATGACCCTCTGATAGGGCCGGACGATGTAGTGCATGGGCGCCACGATGAAGTGGGCGAGACGCGTGAACGGGGTTACGAACATGAGGACGAACGCACCAAGGATGTGGAGCTTGATGACCCATGGCATGGCGAACACCGCTCCCGTTTCCGGAGTCAGGGTCACGAGCGACCACAGGTAGGGGGAAAGGTCGGCCGCGAACCAGGAGGCTCCCCAGCGGAAGCCCAGCGCGATCCAGAGTCCGAGCACCACCTGGGCGAACAGGAGCAGCTCGAGGACGATGTCCATCCGCGTGGTCACCGCCCGGACCCGTGGGTTGGTGAATCGCCGATACATCAGCGAGACGAGGCCAACGAACACGGTGACCCCGAATACGAAAGCCGTCACCTCGAGGATGATCAGGCGCACGGGCACCTGGTTCCATGCGAGGTTGGCCTGCGGCAGGAGAAACGCGATCAGGTGCCCGCAGAACACGACCAGGAGCCCAAGGTGAAAAGGCACGCTACCCCAGAAGAGTTGGCGACCCTCGAGGAACTGCGAGGACAGCGACGTGATGGTAAAGCTCTTGCGTCGGTACCGGTAGACGAGCCCGACCAGGAAGACGATGATCGCCACGTACGGAAAGGCGACGAAGAGGAAGGTGTTGAGCGCGTTCATGGCATGCTCCCGGACTTCGACGGTCGTCCCTCACTGGCTTCGATTTCGAGCTCCCGGCCGACGGATTGCAGGAAGTCGCTCACCATTTCCGGCGTCTCTCGCGTCGAGAGCCGGAAGTCCTCTCTCAGGACGGCATCCAGGGCCTCGAGGAGGCCCCGGAAGATCGTGCCTCGCTCATCGGAGGAAGCGATCAAAGTCTTGAAGTGCTTCTTGTAGAGCCGGTGTCGCTCCTGCAAGCGGCTGGGGCCGAACTCCTCGATCATCCTGCGCAGGGCCGGGTGCAGGATTTCCTCGACGAACTCTGCCAGGATCTCCGGATCGGACCACCGGGCAACCAGCCGCAGGACCGTCGGCAGGTGGTCCGGAAGTTCGGTCCCGCAGTCAACGCCGGCCTCGGCGTGCTCACGATTCAGGTTGACCAGGACCTCGCCCCTCTTATAGTCATCCCCGAACATTACATATCCGACCCCGAGGGTCGTGATCGACTGCACGTCGAACGTCCGGGTGAAGATCTCCTGGGCCTCGTCCAGCTCTTCCTCCGTGAATGCCTCCCCACTCCCCGGCAGGGCCTCGGCGAACGCTCGCATCTCGGCCCCTGCGACCGGGTAGTCGTCCTCGAGCAGTCCGCACAGCTCCCGGACCACGACCGGGTAATTGGCGTCGGGGTAGTCGAAGAGAGCTGCGAGCCGCTCGTAGTGGGCCAGAGAATCCATGTCAGGCCCCCCTCTGCGCCGTACCATCCTTGAACCCGAACCCGGTGTTCCCCTGCACGTCGCCCGTGAATTCCATCATCTCGATGGCCTGCTCGCGGTGCGCAGCAGGAATGACGAAACGGTCGTCGAACTTGGCCAGAGACGTCAGGTAGTAGATATCATCCGCCAGCTGGGTCGTGAGCCCGGTGTCGGCCAGGGCCTGCTTAACGGTCTCTTCCGGCACGTCCCCCACCGTTACCTGGCGTCGATGCAGCCGGACCGCCATGAGCTTCTTCAGGCGGTCCCCGACCTGGGTCAGGTTCCCCGCACTGAACAGGTTCGCCATGTACTGAAGCGGGAACCGCGCCTCGTCGATCGTGCCGAACAGCTCGGCGGTGCTGGTGTCGTACAGCCAACTGTCCGGCCAGTGCTTGGCGACTGAGGCCAGCTTGCAGGCCTGCTCGCTCGTGTCGACTTCAGTCACCGAGGCCATGACCGGCAGCAGAGGCGGCACGTAGAACAGCATCGGCAGCGTCCTGAACTCAGGGTGCAGGGGCAGTGCCAGGTTCCACTCCTTCACGAACTGGTACGTGGGGGACGACTGCGCGGCGTCGATCGTCGAGTCGGCCACCCCATTGGCCTTGGCCGCAGCAATCACCTCTGGATCGAACGGATCGAGGATCATGTCCATCTGCCGGCTCACGACGTCGGCTTCCTCGGCCGAGGCTACGGCCTCGATCTGGTCCGCGTCATACAGCATCACCCCGAGGTAGCGAATGCGGCCCACGCACGAGTGCATGCAGGCCGGCGCGTGTCCCGCCTCGATCCGGGGATAACACAGGATGCACTTCTCGGATTTTCCCGTGCTCCAGTTGTAGTAAGATTTCTTGTACGGGCATGCGGTTACGCACATGCGCCAACCGCGACACACATCCTGGTTGATCAGGACCACCCCGTCCTCGCCTCGCTTGTAGATCGCGCCCGACGGGCATGAGGCTACGCAGGAAGGATTCAAGCAGTGGTTGCAGATCCGCGGAAGATAGAAGAAGGCCATTCGCTCCAGCTGGAACATCGCCTCCTGCTCGGCGGGCGTAAGGTTCTCCATGTTGGGATCTTTCCGAGCGAATTCGGGAGACCCGCCCAGGTCGTCGTCCCAGTTTGGCCCCATCTTGATGTCCATCGGCTCGCCGGTAATCATTGATATCGGCCGGGCCGTCGGCTGATCGTCCTCAGCCGGTGACTCGATCAGGTCCAGGTACTTGAAGGTGAAGGGCTCGTAGTAGTCGTCGATTACCGGCATGTACGGGTTATGGAATATGTTGGTCAGGCTCTTGGGCTTCCCCGCTCCTTTCAGGCCGATCCCCTTCTCGGTCTCTTCCCAGCCCCCCTTGTAGATCTCCTGGTCTTCCCAGTTGCCGGGGTATCCTGTTCCCGGCTTGGTCTCGACGTTGTTCCACCACATGTACTCGGCGCCCTTACGGTCGGTCCAGATGTTCTTGCACGCGACCGAACACGTATGACAGCCGATGCACTTGTCGAGATGAAACACCATGGAAATCTGTGAGCGTACATCCATCTCGGGTCTCCCGGTTTTGCGCGATTCTCGGGTGATCAGAACTCTACTTTGTCCATCCGCTTCACGACGACGTGGGTATCCCGGTTCGGTGCGATCGGGCCCCAGTAGTTGAAGTGGTACGTGAACTGACCGTAGCCGCCGGCGAGAAAGTTCGGTTTCAGGTGAATTCGCGTGAAGCTGTTGTGTCCTCCGGCCCTCTTTCCGTTGCGAACCTGCGACTTCGGGATGCCGATCGTTCGCTCGGGGACGTGGTACACGATGCACACGCCCTTGGGAATTCGGGCGCTCACTGCCGCCCGAGCGGCGTACACGCCGTGGTCGTTGTGGACCTCGCACCAGTCGTTGTCCTGGATGTCCAGCGCCTCCGCGTCCACTTCGCTCAGCCACACCGGTTCGCAGCCCCGCGACAGGGTGAGCATGCGATGGTTGTCCCCGTAGGTGGAGTGGATATGCCATTTTCCGTGCGGGGTGAGGCAGTTCAGAATCATCGCGTCACCGTCCTTCAGCGTCTGCTTGAGATCGCCATACGCCTCGGGCTTCGGTGAGGGCTTGTACGTGGGCAGATTCTCCCCGTAAGCAAGGTACATCTCGTGGTCGAGGTAGAAGTGCTGGCGCCCGGTGAGGGTGCGCCAGGGGACCAGCCTCTCGACGTTGTACGTGAAGGCCGCGTACGCCCGTCCCCGGTTCATGACGCCGGACCAGAGGGGCGACGTATTGTACCGGCGTGGTTGCGCCTGCAGGTCGGCGTAGTTGATCAGAAGGTCCTCGGTTCCGGCGCCGAGGTCCACCAGGTCCAGCCCGGTTCGCTTCTCAGCACCCCGGTAGGCCCTGACGTTCAGCACGCCGTTCGTGAGCGTCGAGAGGTGCAGCACCGCGTTCGCCGCCCACTCATCTTCCTTGAGCGACGGAAGGAGGTCTCCATTCCGACGTTCCACCGGGAAGTGGTTCGACTCCACCATCTCGTCGTACGCGTCCGCGCACTCGTAGTGGTTCCCGTGCGCCCCCAGGCCCGAGGTTCTGAGGCGATCTCCCAAGCTGATGAACTTGTCGTACAGCTTCGTATAATCGCGATCCACGACCGTGAGGTTATGGGTGGTCTTCCCGAGGACGGGCTCGCACTCCCCCAGGTACCAGTCCTGGATCGTGGGTTGAGAGATCTCGCCCGCTGAGTCGTGAGCGATGGGGGCGGCGACGATGTCCTTCTGCGGCTCGGGGAAGTACTTCGCGGCTGCCTCGCTCGTGACCTTCGCCAGGTCGCGGAAGATGTTCCAGTCGGTCTTCGACTCCCACACCGGCGCGATGGCTGCCGAGAGCGGGTGAATGAACGAGTGCATATCGGTGCTGTTCAGGTCGGCCTTTTCGTACCACGACGCGGCGGGAAGCACGATATCGGAGTAAAGGGCCGAGGAGTCCATCCGGAAGTTGAGGTCTACGATGAGGTCCATCTTTCCGATCGGCGCCACGTCGTGCCAGTTGACTTCGCGGGTGTGCTCTTCGGAGTCTTCGGCGATCGCATTATGGTGAGTGCCGAGGTAGTGTTTCAGGGCATACTCGTGCCCTTTCATGCTCCCCATGATCGCGTTGCCCCGCCAGATGTACCACACGCGCGGGAAGTTCTCTTCGGCCTCGGGATCGCTCACCGAGTACTTGAGGTCCTTCGAACGCAGCTTATCGAGGACGTACTTCTTGAGCGCATCATCGTCCGCAGCCCCTGCCTCACCGGCTTCCCGGCACAGGTCCAGGGTGTTCTGGTCAAATTGCGGAAAGAAGGGCATCCAGCCCATGCGGACTGCCTTGAAGATCTGGTCCGCCGTGTGCCGGTCGGTCGTCTCGTTCTCGGGCACCGTGTTGTACTTCGAGAACTGGCCGTCATAGCGGTATTGGCAGCTGTTGATGTAGTGCCAGATCGGAGTCTGCTGAAGCCGGACCGCTCCCTGCCAGTCCTTGCCGAAGGCGATCGCCCCCCACGAGTCCATCGGGGCGAGCTTCTCCTGTCCCACGTAGTGGTTGAGACCACCACCGTTCTTGCCGATGCACCCGGTCAGCATCAGGGCCATCGCGCCAGCCCGGTACATGAGGTTGGAATGGTACCAATGGTTGATACCGGCCCCGATGATGATCATGCACTTGCCGCCCGTGGCGTCGGCAGTGTCCGCCCATTCGCGCGCGAACTGCAGTACCGTATCCGCCGCGACGCCGGTGAACAGTTCCTGCCAGGCCGGCGTGTAGGCCGCGTCCTTGTCGT
>CAYWLF010000083.1:0-9070 GCA_964458875.1 uncultured Gemmatimonadota bacterium | reverse complement strand
AGATACCCCGATAAGCACACTCTTCGTTATGGCCACAATTCTCCTCCTCTTGTCGTCTTGCTCATCGACGGGCTGCATCTATGCTTCCCGCCGCCGCCCAACGGCTGGCCGCCAACCTGCGGCTGATATTGAGATCGAAGGCAATCGTCCCGTATCGGCTTCTCTTCGTCGTGGTGACCGGCGTGGCGGCGGTGGTGGAACTGGACGTGGTGTGGCTGATCTCGGACATCATGAACGGCTTGATGGCACTGCCGAACCTGATCGGACTGCTACTGCTATCGGGGCTGGTCTTCCGCGAGACCCGTTCGTACTTCAACCGATACTGAAGAGGGTGGCCTCGGGTCCGCCTGGAGTCAGGGATCTATCCCCGCGGGATCAGCCCTCGAACGAACGGTAATGTCCCAAGTCGTAGGCCCTGATGCAGAGAATGTCTCGGGACCGAAACCCGATCGCACCGAGGCTGGCCGCCTCGTCAGAGACCTTTCTCTCCGCGTATTCGACGTAGTAGTCCGAAGGATCATCCGTATCCCGCAGGAGCATGGCCCTGAGGCCTACCCGCTTAGCGTCTTCCACCGTGGTCTGCGCGGAAAACTCCGCGATGTGCTCCAGCCAGCGATCAGGCATGACCAGCCGCACGGTCACCGTTCCAGCGGCGGCTTCGCTCATACGTGCCCCAGCGTGTACAGGAACCGCTTGGTGATATCCGTGACGTCGAGCCCGACCACCCGGTCCGTCTCAGCGTGCACGTTCGTGTGTCCGTGCTCCCGATCCACCCGGATCGCAGCGACCCCGATGTCCCCCTCAAAACGGATCGTCTCCGCCGATTCGTCGGCGACGGCGAGAAGTGTGTGAGCAGCGAAGAACTCCCTGGCCCGCCCGAGTACATCCTCTGGCGAGACGTCGGTCATGACGAGATATCGCATCAAGCAGGCTCGCTGGTGACTGGTCCGGGTCAGTCCGTGACCGGAGCGGCGTCCCCGCCGACCGGAGCGTCAACTTCGGGCTACCCGGCAGCCGCGTCAACCTCCCGGTACGCGCTTTTCGCCGACCGCTTGCCCGACGGACTCCACGGCAGGATCTTGGCCCGATCCACAGCGTCTGGACACCGCCGGGCGCGGCTACCCGATCCCTTCGAAACGACCATGACGAAGCCCATGGAATTCGGCCGGTTCTTTCTTCCCGGTCCCACCGAAGTCCGCCCCGAAGTGCTGGAGGCGATGGTCCGGCCCGTGATCGGACATCGTGGGCCGGACATGGAGCGACTCCTCTCCGGGATGGATCCCGCACTTCGGCGCCTGTTCCGCACGGAGCGGCCGGTGTACGTGTCCACATCGTCGGCCACCGGGTTCATGGAAGCAGCGATCACCAACCTCAGTCGGCACAGGATTCTCTGCCTGGTCGGCGGCGCCTTCGGGGCGAGGTTCCACAGGATCGCCGAGCGCAGCGGGCGTCCGGCCGACGTGCTCCCTGTCGAATGGGGAACGCCGCACACGGCCGACATTCTGGGCGAAGCCCTGGATTCTGCTCCCGGGGCCTACGACCTGGTGACCGTGGTTCACTCCGAGACGTCCACCGGGGTCCTCAACCCGGTCGCCGAACTCGCCGCAGTCGTGAGAGACCAGGAGGACGTACTGATGGCCGTGGACGGGGTGACATCCGTCGGCGGCGCTCCCGTAGAGTTCGACGCCTGGGATCTCGATTTCCTCCTGACCGGGTCTCAGAAGGCGCTCGCTCTGCCGCCGGGCCTGGCTCTCGCGGCCGCGTCCGAGCGCGCCCTGCGGCGTGCCGAGGAAATCCCTGCTCGAAGCTACTACTTCGATTTGCTGGAGTTCGAGCGCCGCGCGCCCGAATTCCAGACGACGAACACTCCTGCCGTCAACCTCTTCTACGCCCTGGATGCACAGATGGGGCGGATCACCCGAGAGGGGCTGGAAGCTCGATGGGGTCGACATCAAGAAATGGCGGAGAGGACCTGGAGATGGGTCTCGGACCTGGCGGAGCGCACGGGCCGACGTTTCTCGGTGCTCGCTCCGGAGGGATACCGTTCTCCGACTGTGACCTCCGTGAACCTGCCGGCCGGCTTCTCGGGTCCCGAGATCGTCGCGGCGGCCCGCGAGAGGGGTTTCACGCTGGCCCCGGGATACGGCAAGCTGAAGCCGACGACCATCCGGATCGGCCACATGGGTGATCACACGATGGCGGAGCTCGAGGCGATCCTCGCGGTCCTCGACGAAGTGATCGACGACACGATCGGCGGATTGAGATGAGCGACAGACCGAGAGTCGTGATCGCAGACGCGCTCGCCTCTGAAGGCATGGCGATCCTGGAGGCTGACAGCCGGCTCCAGGTGGATGACTATTCCGCGCGCAGCAGGGGCGAGCTGGAGCGGGGCCTGGTGGGCGCGAGCGGACTGATCGTGCGCAGCGGAACGCAGGCGGACGCATCGCTCATCGCAGCAGGAGAGAGTCTCAGGGTGGTGGGTCGTGCGGGTGTGGGCCTCGACAACATCGACCTGGACGCCGCCACCCGAAGAGGCGTCGCGGTGATGAACGCTCCGGCGGGGAATACGGTCTCGACGGCCGAGCTCGCGTTCGCGCTGCTATTGTCCGCTTCGCGACACATTCCCGCGGCCGACAGCTCGCTGCGGGACGGACACTGGGACCGCAAGACATTCCGCGGCGGGCAGTTGTCCGGTAAGACGCTGGGAGTGGTCGGCGCCGGACGCATTGGGGCCACGGTGATCCAACGGGCACGAGCGTTCGGCATGAGGGTCGTGGTGGCGGACCCGTACATGACAGAAGAACGAGCCCGCGACATGTACGTGGAATTGATGGACCTCGACGACATGCTGCCGGTCGTGGACTATCTCACGTTTCACGTGCCGCTGACAGCGGAAACGAAAGGATTGCTCGACTCGGATCGCATCGGGCGCCTGCAGCCACACACCGTCGTTGTGAACGCCGCGCGCGGTGGTATCGTGGACGAGGAGGCCCTGGCGTCTGCCCTTAAGGAGGGGCGACTGGCCGGGGCGGCGCTTGACGTGTACGAAGACGAGCCGCTGCCGGCGGACAGTCCTCTGCGCGAAGCGCCCAACATGGTGCTCACGCCCCACCTGGGAGCTGCGACCCGCGATGCGCAACGCGAAGTGGCGATTGAGATCGCCACTTCCGTGCGCGCAGCCCTGCTGGATGGCGACTACAGCGCGGCCGTAAACATGCCCCCGTTCGCCCGCGGCGATCGGGATCGGCTGCGGCCCGTGCTGGACCTGGCCGAGCGGCTCGGCTCGGTGCTCGGAGAAGTGATCCAAGGGGGTATCAGTGAGGTATCCATCCAGTATGGGGGTGAAGTTCAGCGGGGACTGAGGCTCATCTCTTCCGCCGTTCTCATCGGGTTGTGGAAGGTCCGGCTCGATTCATCGCTGAATCTGATCAACGCGCTGCCAATGGCCCGAGAGCGAGGGATCTCGGTGTCACGAGCGCGCATGGGTGAAGTGACAGGGTATCAGGGCATACTCGAGGTGACCGCCCGCTCGGCGGACGAGGTCCACCTGGTGACGGGCGGAGTCGAAGCGGACGGACAACTGCGACTCCTCCGCATCGACGGGTATCACGTGGAGGTCGCGCCCAGCGGCTATCTGCTGATCTTCCGGAATCGAGACGAGCCCGGAGTGGTGGGAGAGGTCGGCACGCTCCTCGGCGCGGCGGGCGTGAACATCGCGGAGTTCCACCAGGCGCGGGATCCCGAGGTCGGCGATTCGCTGGCCGTCCTTTCTCTGGACGAACGCCCCGGGAACGATCTTCTCGACGACCTTCGAGCGATTCCAGCGATCCAGTACGCCCGGGGTGTGAGGCTCGACACCTGACACCCGGCTCGAGGGGCACTCAGTAGGTAGGCAGCGACGGATCGATTCTTCGAGCCCACTCGTTGATCCCGCCGCGCAGGTTCAGGGCTCGATCGAATCCGACGGACGCCAGTTGCTTCACCGCGATCGCGCTGCGGTGTCCCGTCCGACAGTAGATCACCACGTCTTCGTCCGGGTCCAGGTCGGCCAGGACTTCCTGCAGCCGGCCCAACGGGACCAGCGTGGCTCCGTAGGGCCCCAGGTTGCAGATCCGCCATTCGTGCGTCTCCCGGACGTCCAGGATCCGGGGCGGTCGTCCAGATCCGAGGCGGGATCGCAGCTCCTCGACGTCGATCTCTGCCACCAGCGGGCGCTCGAGCGGGGCGGCCAGCGGCGTCGTTGCCCCACCGCAGAACTCCTCGTAGTCGATCAGGGTCGTGACGGATGGAGAATCTCCGCAGACCACGCAGTCAGGGTCTCGGCGTAGTGCGACCTCACGGAACTCCATGGGCAGGGTATCCACCAGGAGCAGTCTCCCGACCAGGGGATCCCCCACACCCAGGACCAGCTTGATCGCCTCGGTCGCCTGGATCGTACCAACGAGGCCGGGGAGGACACCCAGGACGCCCGCCTCTGCACAACTCGGCACCGCCTCGGGAGGAGGAGGGTCGCGGAACAGGCAGCGGTAACAGGGTCCGCCCGCCCGCGCGAACACCGACACCTGTCCTTCAAACCGGAAGATAGCCCCGTACACGAAGGGAATCCCGAGGAGCACACAGGCGTCGTTCACGAGATACCGGGTAGGGAAGTTGTCGCTTCCGTCCACCACGACATCCCAGCCCTCCATGATGCGCAGCGCGTTGTCCGAATTCAGGCGTACCGGATGCTCCTCCACCACGACGTCGGGGTTGACTCGCGCGATGCGTCGGTGAGCGGATTCGGTCTTGGAGCGTCCGACGGATGGCGTGTCGTGCAGTACCTGCCTCTGCAGGTTGCTGAGTTCGACGACATCGTCGTCCACCACACCAAGGCGCCCCACACCCGCGGCTGCCAGATACAGGGCGGCAGGGGAGCCCAGCCCCCCGGCCCCCACCAGCAGGATCGAGGCGCCCTTCAGCCGATCCTGTCCACCGGGGCCTACCTGGGGCAGAATGAGTTGACGGTGGTAGCGGAGCGTTTCCTCCGGAGTCAGCGCCACTGGCTCCCTTTCGCTTTCGTTCGTTTCACGGGAAGTCCACGCCACCGGCCGCAGACGCGCCGGAGGCTCTCTCTACCCGCCGGCTACCGACGGCACGATCGTCACGACGGTCCCGGGCTGCACCTCGCGGTGCTCAATTTCCAGGTGTCGGAGTTCCGTACCGTCCACGAACACGTTGATGAATCCTCGCACCTCGCCATCGTCCGCGAACAGGCGTCCGGCGAGCAATGGCTCAGTGCGTCGAATCTGATCCAACACCTCGTCGACCGTGTCGGCCTCGAGTACAAGCCGCTCGCGTCCTTCGGTGAACTCACGAAGAGGCGCAGGAACGTGTACGGTTACCGAGCGGTCCGCCATGACTCCGCGCGCCTCACACGTCCACGGCGAGAGAGCGACGAATAGCGCCATAGTTCTCGGCGATCGTTCCCTCGCCGCGAAAGACCGACGAACCGGCGACCAGTATGTCGGCACCCGCCGCGGCCGCCTGTCGGGCGTTCCCTATGCCGATTCCGCCATCTACCTGGACGTGGAGTGACTCGATTCCCATCTCGGCCTGCATCCGGCGTATGCGCGACACTTTGTCAAGAACCTCGGGGATGAACGCCTGGCCGCCGAATCCCGGGTTCACGGTCATGCACAGCACGAGGTCGATCGCCGGCAGAATCTCCCCAAGGGTCTCCGGCGGAGTCGACGGGTTGAGGGCGACCCCTACGTTGCACCCCAGCCTGCGGATCTCGTGGATGTCGCGGTGCAAGTGTGTCGCCACCTCCTGGTGCACGGTGATCAGGTCCGCCCCCGCGCCGGCGAACGCCTCCAGGAAGGACTCCGGATTGTCGATCATCAGATGAACGTCCATGAACGAGTCTGAGACCGCTCGCAGGGACTCCAGAACCGGGATGCCGATGGACAGGTTCGGCACGAAGTGACCGTCCATGACGTCCACGTGGAACCAGTCCGCGCCGGCTTCTTCCGCCTCGCGGACCTGATCTCCGAGCCGGGCGTAGTCGGCAGCCAGGATCGATGGAGCCAGCACCAGCCGGGCCATCAGATGACCCCCAGCCGCTTGCCGACCTTGTCCAGTGCGGCGAGGGCTCGATCCAGGTGTCCGATTTCATGCGCGGCCGAGACCTGGCACCGGATGCGAGCCTCACCCTTCGGAACGACCGGAAAGCCGAATCCGATCACGAACACGCCCTCGTCGAGCAACTCCCGACTCATCCGCATGGCCGCCGCGGTCTCGCCGATGATCACCGGGACGATCGGAGTGTCACCCTCGATCGGGTTGAATCCAAGGCCGATCAGGTTGCGGCGGAAGTAATCGGCATTATCGCGCAGCTTCTGGACGCGTTCGGGGTGCGCCTCGAGAAAGTCGATCGCTGCCAGCGCCCCACACGCTGAATGGGGCGGAATCGCGTTCGTGAACAGCTGCGTGCGCGAGCGCTGCACGAGATAGTCCACCACCGGCCGGCTGCTCGCAGTGAAACCGCCCGCCATGCCCCCCAGAGCCTTGCCGAGAGTCGAAGTGATAATGTCCACTTCGCCGTGCATGCCGAAATGCTCCGGCGTTCCCCGACCCGTATCACCCAGGACCCCCGTGGAGTGAGAGTCGTCCACCGTGAGCACGGCGTCGTATCGGTCGCACAGCTCGCGGATAGCGGGCAGGGGAGCGATCTCGCCTTCCATGCTGAACACGCCATCCGTCATCACCATCCGGTGACGCTTGTCCATGGTCTTCTTCAGCGCGTCTTCGAGAGCGTCCATGTCCATGTGCTTGTACACGTGGCGCTCAGCCTTGCACAGCCGTATGCCGTCGATGATCGAGGCGTGGTTCAGCGCGTCGCTGATAAGCGCGTCCTCGTCGGTCAGCAACGGGGCGAACAGGCCTCCATTGGCGTTCCAGCAGGAGGTGTAGGTAATGGAGGCCTCGGTCTCCAGGAAATCCGCGATCCGGTCCTCCAGCTCCCGGTGGATGTCCCACGTCCCACAGATGAACCGCACGGACGCAGTTCCCGCTCCGTACCGGGCCGCTCCTTCCCGGACTCCCTCGACCACTTCGGGCACGTCGCACAGCCCGACATAGTTGTTCGAGCACAGGTTGACCGTCTCGCCGAATTCCTCTAGTTCGACCACCGCCCCCTGCATGCCCATGATGTGGAGGAGAGTCTTGTAGACCCCCTGTTCCTGCATGTCCGCGAGCTCGCCCGCGAGTCTGCGATTGAGGCCTTGGTTCACGGCGCTGCCGGACACGTCGGCTTCCTCGTACAGGACCATGTCCTTCCTCCGCTCAGTCGATGCTATGGTAATAGTCTTCGATTCTCCGATCGGTCACCCAGGCGGTGTCGACCGCGATGACGGGTCGAGAACCGA
The DNA here is from genome assembly GCA_964458875.1 of uncultured Gemmatimonadota bacterium. GTDB lineage: Bacteria > Gemmatimonadota > Gemmatimonadetes > Palauibacterales > Palauibacteraceae > Benthicola. The sequence goes on along the minus strand of CAYWLF010000083.1, from coordinate 1,664 downwards.
ACGCCCCGCACAGGCCGAATCCCGCCAGGGTCCCGGCCACGTGCACGCGCCTGCCGGTATCCACCTCGGAGCGAACCTCATCCGGTGCTCCCCTGAGCACGAACGGCCGTTGATTCCCGACCCAGCCCGGTCCGAACAACAGACAACCGCCGGCTTCCGCGACCGTTCCCTCGCCTCGCGCTCTCATCGGTGAGAACCGACCGGAGTCCACCGCCACGATTTCTCCCAGGGCGAGTCCGTCCGCCGATATCCGGTACCGTCCAGGGTCTTCGATCTGCAGGGGACGCGCCTCGTAGAACGCTACCGGACTGTCCGAGCACATCGTGTCGTAGACGCTTCTCTTTCCCGACAGGCGAATGTTCGGCCCATCGAGCCGGACGATCGCCGTGTCCAACCGGCCGCAAGCGTCGGGTGACACCGGTCCGGCGAATTCAAACGAGAACGGCTGACCCACCACGACCGTGTCCGGGAAGGCGGCCCAGGCAATCACGGCGGCGCTCTCGGTCGGCTCACCGATCCGCCAGCACGCGGCGCTCAGAAGCGCGAGGATCAGGAAGATGGGCCTTGCAAAGCGCATGACACGTCCTGTCTGCCACCGAAGGAGACCATGATGCGTACGCGAACCGCGCCGCTGGAGACAGGACGCGCAATCTGCTCTCGCGTCCCGGGAGCGGCAAGCGGGAACCTGCGGTCCTCCGCCGAGTTAGAAACAGGTGAGAGAACCGGCTGGGGTCGCGATGACCCCGAGGAAAACCTGCAGACTCACCCGAGGGTGGGACGAGCGAGATGGACGAATCCCAGGCCAGGAATCGAGCCCGAGACGGCCGCTTCCCGTCTTCGGCGAGCGGTAACGCCCGTCGTCACAGACGAGCGGCGCTGTGGGGCCTCGCGATTTCGCTGGTCCTGCATGGGGCTGTTCTCCTCCTCTGGAAGGCGGACCTTCAGCCCCTCCCCGGGACCGTAGCCGCCGGGCTCCGGATGGGCGACGCCGCTGCCGCTCCCGGCGGCGGGATCATGCAGGCCATAGCCCTCGCCCCGCCCCGCGCGATCGTGGTTCCTCCTCCTCCAGACGAGGTTCCCGACCTCGACGCACCAGAGGTGGACGTGCGAATGCCACAGGAGCCACAACTCCAGGCACGGTTCGCGGACATGAGGAGTGGCGTGGCGTTCCCCGGACCCGACGATGGCCCTGGACGTCCGGACGGGACAGGGCGAGGCGACGGAGGCGCGGAGGCCGAGGGACAGTTTCGGGTCACGGCACCGGAGCCGCGGGTCATCGTCCCGGAATGGGATCCCCCGGCCGAGATCAAGGGCACCACCGTCCAGATTCGGGTCCTGGTGAACGCAGATGGGCGTGCACTCGAAGTCGAGTTGAGACCGCGAACGCCCAACTCGGGCTTCAATCGACGCCTGGTGGACACCTACATGGAAATGGACTACAAGCCGGGTCGGCGCATGGGTCGCGCGATCACGGCTCCAGCGGAAATCACTCTGATTTTCTGATCTCTCCCGTAAATACGGTTACCTGCGTGGCTGGCAGGTCGATCGCAGGGACGTCGCTCCGCGATGCGGGGCGGCTGTGCTCCGTATTTCCGCCGCGCGGCAGCCCTCCCTATATTGCGCCGTCCATGTCCTGGCTCAGCGTCTCGTTTCGACGAAGGGCC
>CAYWLF010000082.1:0-9186 GCA_964458875.1 uncultured Gemmatimonadota bacterium | reverse complement strand
CCGACGGTGGTGAGCCGTACGGTTCCCTGGTGGACATCCTCCCGCTCGCCGACGGCGACGCGGTTCTGTTCCTCAGTGGATTGGCGGAGCACCGCAAGAACCTCGACGCGGACCCGCGGGGATCGCTGCTCATCGGACCAGCGATCGGGTCGCCCGATGCCCTCACGCAGCCGAGGGCTACGATCGTGGGGCGGGCGGAACGCGTCGAGGACCGGGCCGAGTACCGGGACGCCTACCTCCAGGCGCACCCGGCCGCTGCGGCGTTCATCGACTTTCCCGACTTCTCGTTCTACCGTCTTCGGGCCGAGCGCGTGCGTTACATCGCGGGCTTCGGACGCATGGGCTGGATCCCGAAGGACTCGTTCGTCGCATTGGCTACCGAGTAAGCGGACCCCGGCACATGGAGGGCTCGTGTTCGACTTCGCACTGCTGATCCCGATTCTGGCGATCTTCTTCATCTTCGGCGTGCCGATCATGGCAGTGGCTACGCACTTCGTTCTGCGGCCCATGGTCCGGGACGTGATCGGTGCGATCCACGGAAAGGCGCAGGCCGAAGCGGAGGATCTGACCGACAGGATCGGCCGCCTGGAGCAGGCGATACTGGACCAGGGGCAACAGATCGATCGGCTGATCGAGGCGGAAGTGTTCCGGAGGCAACTGGAGGCCGGCAAGCCGGAAACGCCGCAGACTCCCGGAGCATAGCGGCCCGTTCGCGACACGGGGACCGTTGGGACCTCGGAACGTGCGAGGCACGCCCGTGTAGAGCCAACTGCTGGCCACCGGTGTCCCTGCGGCGGGCACGGCGGGCACGGCAGGAGGTGGAACATGCGTATGTTACGGACGGAGAGTCGGATGGGCCTCGGGCTGGCCGGTCTTCTCACCTTCCTGCTCACTCCCGCCATCTCCAGGTCCCAGGAAGCTCCCCCCACCAGCTCAGAAAACAGCTACGGCTACGTCAGCACATCGCGGGGCGAGGTCACGCTTCTCGAGGCTGATACCGGCGAGTCCGTTTCCGTCGATGGTACGGAGGCTGTGCTGGCCGGTGACGAGCTTCGGTTGTCCGGGGCTGCCCGGGCCGAGGTCCGCCTCGCCGATCGAAACGTTTTGTGGCTTGACGATCAGGCGGAGGTCGTCTTCTTGACGTTGGCCGGTTCGCCGGACCGGAGCGATCTGATCACGGCCCTGAAGCTGAGGGGGGGCTCGCTGCAGATAACAGTGGCCGACGACTACATCGGTGATGCCCCGCCCGCCATCGAGACCCCCAACGCCTATGTCGAGCTTCGCGGGCCCGGGACGTTCCTGGTGGAGGCACTGGGCGACGAGCGGACGCTGGTCGTAGCGCGGCGCGGAAGCGCGAAGGTGAGGGCTGGTACCGCGATCACCACCGTTCAAGCCGGAGAAGAGGCGCTGGTGGAGGGATTCGATGGGACGCGGGTGCGTCTGGCTGCGGCACGCGGGCTCCTGCCCATCGAGCGCTGGGGAGAAACGCGCACGGCAAGCTACACGCGGACCACCGAGGTCTACGTGGACGAGTCGATCCGCTACGCCGCGGCACCGCTGCGATCGCATGGAACATGGGTTTCCGTGCGCGGCGCCCGCGCCTGGCAGCCACACGTGAAGTACGGTTGGCGCCCGTACTCGAGAGGGCGATGGCGTCACACTCCCACCGGTCTTTTCTGGGTCTCCTACGAGCCCTGGGGCTGGGTGCCGCACCACTACGGAAACTGGGATATCGTGCCAGGCTACGGGTGGGTCTGGTTTCCCGGACGGCGCTTCGCTTCGGCCTGGGTCTTCTGGTACTGGGGGCCGAGATACGTAGGCTGGGTACCGTGGGGCTACTACTCGAACCACTACGGAAGTCGCTTCGGCCTGTCGTTTGCCGTCTACGGATACGCCGGAGGGCATTTCCGAGATTGGTGCTTCACGCCGTACGATCGCTTCGGGCACCGCGACCAGCACCGGTACATCAAGTCCGGGCGCGACATGGGCCGCGAGGGCGAGCGCATCGGTCGCGGAATCATCACCGCGGACACGCGCGGGCTGACGCCCGGGCACTGGACGTCGCCGGACCGGGTCAACCGGATCCTCGCCTACGACGAGGGAGGCAAGAAGTTCGAGCTCGAGGATATCGGTCCGTTCATTAATCGCGAGAAGGATGTCAGGCTTCCGGGTGACCGCGAGCGACAGCCCGCCGACGGAGGCAGCGACCGGATGCGGCCCTCCATCGATCCGGTGCGGACCACGCGCACCGTGGAGCTGACTCCGAACCAGCGTGAGCCGACGACTCGCGAAAAGGCCCGCCAGGAGGTGACCCGGCGGCCCTCTATCGATCCGGTGCGCACCACGCGCACCGTGCAGCTGGCCCCGAAGAGCCAGCCGGTTGCTCGTGACAGGGCGCGCGTCGAGACGCGATCGCCGAAGGCGACACCTACCCGGAAGGCGCCGGCCAAACCACCGTCAGCACGGCCGAGCGTGGGTGAACGCACGAAGACGCCGGGTCGCGTGACGCGGCCGAGTTCAGCCGCACCGTCCAGGCCCACGCGCACCGCGCCGCCAAAGCGGGCGATACCCACGAGAACGCAGACGCCGAGATCGGCTCCGGCCCGGACAACGCCTCGTTCTACGTCCCGGGCGAAGCCGGCGAAGACGAAGTCCAACTGATCAGTAGGGGTCGGACTCCGGCTCGGTCGGCCTGGCCAACAGCTTGCTGAGCCCATGGGCCCAGATCCAGACGCTGACCGCGCCGAGGATTACGGCGGAAATACCGAACACGATCCGGCCGGTTCGCTCTCCCACCGGTCCGCTGACGCCCACGCCGCCGCCACCCACACCGCCGGAGAACACGCGTTCCCCAGGGCCGAACGCCACCCACGCCGCGATGGCGAAGAAGGTGGAGACGATGAACCCGCCCGCCAGCCAGCCAGCCAGGTTGAACTCCCCGCCTCGAGGGATTCGCTCGATATAGCCCGGCTTCCGGAGGTCGATGAATCCAACGGCTACGATGTAAGCGCCCGCTGTGAAGAACACGGCGCCGGCGGCCACGATCACCCACGGAGGTGCATGCCTCGAGGTCTCTTCGGTCGGTATCACGCCGATCCCGACCATAATGATGGCCGCTCCCGCGGCGACGGCCAGAAGGCCGAGGATCAACCACGTACTGGCCGGTCCGCCGGATCGCTCACGCTTTCCCATACCGGAAGATGTGACTTAATCGGCCTTTACATGTCAAACGGAAAGAGGCCGCGGTGGCCTGCTATGTAATCGGTGTGCCTGCAAGCATGGAGATATGAATGAGGGATTCAAGACGCCGTATCCTGCCCGTGATCGCGGTTATCCTGTCGCTCGTCGCGACGAACACGGCCCTGGCGCAGGAGGAAGAAAAGGAGCTGGGTTGGTTCAACGCGACAGACTTCGCCTGGGTCTTGACGGGTGGTAACTCGCAGACGAGCACGCTCGGTCTGGGCAACGTGCTCCGGCACCTGTGGGATACGTCCACCTTCCGCTTCGAGCTCGGTGGGATCCGTTCCGAGTCCACGCTCAAGACGCGCGGCGCCGTAGGGACGATCGACGACTTCGATCTCTTCGAGGAGTCCATCAGCGAGAAGACCGCCGAGAGCTACCTTGCGAACGCCCGCTACGACTGGGCCTTCAGCGGCGCGTGGTACGCGTACGGCTTCGCCGGCTGGGAGCGCAACACGTTCGCCGGCTTCGACGATCGTACGACGGGAGCGGCCGGCGTCGGGCGCCAGTTCGTGGATACCGACAACACGAAGTTCCAGGTCGACTTCGGTGCCACCTACGTGGTGCAGAAGGACGTGGTGCCGGTCCCGGACAGGCCCGAGAGTTTCGGTGGACTGAGGCTGACGGTCGATTGGTTCCAAGTCCTGTCGGGCAACACCGACTTCACGAGCAATCTCATCCTCGATCAGAACCTGAGCGACACGGACGACATACGGGCGAACTGGTTGAACGCTCTTTCGATCGCGATGAGCGACGCGCTTTCGCTGCGTGCGAGCCTCCAGTTCCTGTGGGACAACCAGCCGGCTATGACAGCGGTGCCCTTGTTCGACGTCGGCGGGACCGATCCGACCGACACCGTGCTGGCTCCGCTCGACGAGCTGGACACATTCTTCACCCTGGCGCTGGTTCTGAATCTCTAGAATCGCCGCTCAGCGAAACTAGAAGCGCATCGTCGCTGCGATCCCGAGAGTGCCGCCGTCGCGCGCAGTCACCACCGGCAAGATAAACAGCCGGGACTCACTGCGGCGGGCGGCTACCTCGGCGTTGCGGCGCCGGACGTGGCCATCGACTCCGGCGATGTCGCGGATCAGGGAGTAGGCGACCCCGCGGAGTCCGGCGCTTGTCGCTGTCACAGGGGTAGGCGAAGTTCCGGTAATGGCATTCGAGATCCGTCCATACCCAGATTTTTCTTGGTCCCAGAGCCGACGCTCCACGTTCCGGGAATGTCCCCGCAAGTACTACTGGCACTACTACGGCTCGCATAACGGCTGGCTGAACGAGGCGGGCGACGAGGCGAAGCGCGCCTGGCGGCTCAAGAAGATCACGAACCTGCACATGGTTCTCGGCACGATCGTGCACGAACTCGCCGCCGACGCGATCCTCCGCGTGAGAGGCGGCGGTGCGGTGCCCGATGCCGCCGATCTAATCGAGGAAGGCCGGGGTAGGCTGAACCGGGCCTGGCTCATGTCCCAGCAGACGGAGGAGTGGGAGCGGCGCCCAGGCCACGTCACCATGCTGATGGAGTTCTACCGCGGCTCGGGTCCATCGCGCGACCTGATCGAGAGAATACGGGACAAGCTGTACGCGTGTCTTCGCCACCTCCTGTCCTCGCAGAGCTTCCGGGAGGCGGTCGCGGCGCCGGCTGTCGAGGTCAAGGAGGTCGATCGCCTCGACTTCGTCGACCTGGATGGCGTCAAGGTGTACGCGCAGCCCGACCTGCTCTACAGGCTGGGTGACGCCTGGCGCATCGTGGACTGGAAGACCGGGGCCCGTCATGCCTCGCACGCCCCTCAGCTCCGAACGTACGCGGTGTACCTGCAGGAGCGGGGAGACCTGGCGAAGGGGCCGGTCATCGGCAGGCTCGAATACCTGGGAACGGGTGATGCCGTCAGCGTACCGGTCTCCGATCGAGACTGCGCCGAGGAACGTCAGGTGATGGCGGACAGTGTGGCCGCCATGCGCACGTACCTGGCGGACCCGGTCCGCAACGAAGCCCTGCCGCGAGAGCGGTTTCCCCTCCGGGAGGACACGCGGCGCTGTCCGCAGTGTCCTTTCTTCGAGCTTTGTGAAGTCGAGCTGCAAGAGGCGGAGGTGGCCGGCCCGTTCTGATCCGGCCCTGCCCGGACGCGTCGCTCCCCGGGCACCCCAGTTTACAGATCCTCGGAATCAGGTATTCTAAAGGCGTCCCGACCACGGTGGCTCTGGCTCAGCCGCCCCCCCTTCGAGGTTACTTAAGGAGGTCCGCATGAAGCGATGGACGTTGCTGCCCCTCGCCGTACTGATGCTGATTCCGGCGAGTCTCGCCGCGCAGGAAGATGCCGCACCGACCTGGTGGGCTGTGTTCACGGAGCAGGTGCCGCCGGCGAGCGTGATGGCGTTCGAGGAAAACAGCGTCGAGATGTTGAAGTTGATCAGGGCCAACGCTCCGGAGGGAATGGTCTATTACACGCACTCCGGGCCCGAGATCGGCTACTCGTATGCCATTCCCATGACCGGAATGTCCGATTTCATGAAGGTAAACGAGCAGTGGATGGGCATGATCAACCAGATCGGGTGGGAGACGTGGGAAGAGATGTCGGCCAGTGATCTGGTCGACCACAGTTCGATGAACTTCTACGTCGAAATGCCGGACCAGTCCTACCACCCCGAGGGATTTCTGGAGTCGCTCCCGGACAAGCCGTTTCGGCGCTACGACTGGTTGTATCCCAAGTCAGGGATGGAAGACGAGTTCAACGAGGTGATGAAGGAGTGGGTGGCCCTCTACTCGGAGCTCGGGCTAGAGGGAGGATGGACAGCCTACCAGGCAGTTACCGGTGACGATCTGCCTCTCGTGGTGCTGATCACGCCGGCCGCGAGTGCCAGCGCCTACCACATGATGGCCGAGGAAGAAGAGGCGGCGATCGGGGAGGCCGGAATGGGACTCATGGTGAAGGCGATGGCGATGATGAGGGGCTCCGAGGGCATGGACACGCAGTTCCGTCCGGACCTGTCGCTGTTGCCCGAAGAGATGTAGTCGTCCACTCGATATCGGCCGATCGCCGGATCGACGAAACCGGAAGCCCGCGAGCGCAGAGCCAGGCGCCGCGGGCTTCTCACATCCGGCCGGTCAGTTCGTGAGAACGACCTTGCCCAGGTTACGACGCGCGTGGATGTAGCGGTGCGCCTCTACCGCCCCGTCCCGCGTGAGGGGGTACGTACAGTCGAGAATGGGTTTCAGCTCGCCCGATTCGACCCCACGGTAGATCTCATCCAGGCCCGAGAGCAGGAGTCCCTCCCGTTCCTGCAAATGCAGCAGGTGAACCCCCGAGATTCCGATGCAGGGCTGTACCAGGTCCATCGGGTGGAGACGCGGAGTGCGGAGCCAGGCCAGGGCCGCTCGCGGCCAGTTCTTGCGGCTCGTGGGGAGCGCCGCGCTCATCCCGTAGAACACGAGGCGCCCCAGCGGAGCGAGCAGCCGGCGGCATGCGGCCGTGGCCTCACCGCCCGTGGCATCGAGGGCCACGTCCAACTCGTGCGGGCCGAGCAACTCTTCGACGTCCGGTTCCCAATCACCCCGAGAGTCGAAACAGGCCTCGGCACCCAACTCGTCCGTGACGAAGGATCGTTTCTCCGGGGTTCCGGCCGTGCCGATCACCCGAAGCCCGCCGCGCACTGCCAGTTGCACGGCGGCTGACCCTACTCCGCCGGCCGCGCCCAGGATCAAGGCCGTCTCGCCCGGCCGCACCCTGGCACACTCCGACAGGCACACCCAGGCCGTGAGAAACACGACGGGGATCGCGGCTGCCTCCGCCGGCGACAGGCTCTCGGGGTAGCGAAACAGGTTCCGCGTCGGGACTACTATGTCGTGCGCGTACCCGCCGTGCCGGATCAGTCCCACCGCCCGGTCGCCGGGCGACCAATCCTCGACGCCTTCGCCAACGCTCACGACCTCGCCAGCGACCTCAAACCCGGGGCTATAGGGACGCGGTGGAACCGTATCGTACAATCCAGTGCGCATGAACAGGTCGGCGAAGTTGATTCCCGCCGCGCGCACCCGAAGGTGTACCTCGCCGGGGCCGGGTGCGGGAAGCGGGATCTCCCGCTCGACGAACACTTCCGGCGCCCCATGGCGCTCGATGCGGACGGCTCGAGTAGTTGTTTGCGGCACGCTGCTCATGCTCCTGACTGGGTTAGCCGGCGGCCGGGTCTCGCACCACTCCGGTGAACAGGATAGCGCCCGACAGCCGCTCGCGGATGGCGAATACGAATGGGCGATCGGCTACGAACGTCGGCGGCACCGAGGTTACCCCCACCTCCACCGAGGTGACGGCTGCGGCGCGCGTTCCTTCTTCGTCCACTTCCACGAAGGCCTTCTGCTTGACCCGGCTGATGTGCAGACCCATGGCGAGTGCGTCCCGGTGCATCCGCGAGAAGTCTGCCGCCGTCTCGTCGAACGCGACCTCCATCCCCAGCGTCTTGAGGACTTCGTTCAGTGACTTCTCGTATTCGAGGCTGAACTTCGGCATTCCCACGAGGATCTCGGTCTTCCCGAGACTGGAGATGATCCCGGCCCACGCCTCGGCGTCGAGCGACTCGACGAACGCGCCCACTCCGATGGCCTCGGACGGAACCACTACGGTCATGGCGAACGCTTCGCCACCGTACGGTATCTCGATCGCCTGGTAGTCCGGTGTCGCCGCGAAGGGAAACCGCTGGTCGCTCATCCACATGAAGGGCACGGTCGAAGCCGATCCATCGGACCGGCGAAACTCACCAGCGCTCGTTCGCGCGGGATCGAACGGTGTCGTCCATTGACCCTCGAAGTAGATCGCGTTGATGAGGAAGGCCATCGTCAGCGGATCGATCGGCGGTTCCACGATTCCGTCGATCAGTCCATCCGTCGCGTCCTGGACCCAGTCGTTAATTACGTCTGCGGCACCCGTGTCATTGAAGTCCAGGCCCCCGACCGTCGCCAGGAAGTCCCGCTCCACCTCTGTAACGTAGGAGTTCTCGAGCGCGAAGCCCTCCCGGTGCCACACCGAGTTTCCGATTTCCACGCGGACCGCCGGATCGAGGCCTGAGAGTAGATCGATCAGGCTTCTGTACGAGATGCCGATGTCCTCTCTTGCCAGGGTCTGCAGCCGGAGCGATGCGCGCATGGCCTCGAACGTTCCTCCTTCCGCGCCTGCCAGCGTCATGCCGAGCGCCATCGATGCACTGAGCGGGGACACGAACACATTGGCCCGGGCACCTTCCTCCCGGACGACCTGCTTGAGGAAGTCGAAGGCGAACGCCTCGCCCGCATCGATCAGGCCAGCCTCGGCCTCCGTGAGCGCCCGGGGAAGGGACTCGATCCGCGGCGCTGGTTGGGGGTCGGCAGGCGAATCGCAAGCGGCCACAAGCAGGACTGCGGATAGCAGTCTGGCCGCGGCACGACCGAAGGTCAGACGGTGCATTGGCGGATCCTCGGATCAGGGAGACTCTGCTTCAGCTTCACCGTACACCGGGCCCGAGACCGGGTTCACGTGTCGCCAGGCCCACTCCTCCATAGATTGTGCATTCGGAGGGTGTCCCCGGAAAGGCGAGGTGCCCGTGAAGTGGATCTGGCTGTTCAGCACGGCGGCGATGCTGTCTGCGGTCCCATGGTTCGAGTTCGATCAAGCTCTCAGCGATCCGCACCACGCGGTGTGCTCAATGTCTCCGTTCACCGGGTTCAACAGTCCCTACGAGACCTTCTTCCTGGCCACGACTCTCGCCGACACCGTGTCCGCGGCCGACGATCAACCCCCGTTCGAGCGGTTGGACCTTCCCCCGGGACCGAGCAGGCGCTTCCACTCGGGACCTGTACTGCCCCACACGGACCGCGAGCCCGTTCTGTCCGACGCGGAGACGTTCGGGCAGCTGGTCCTCGTATCGCGATACGGGGGTTATGGGTTGGACACGCTCGATGCAGTTCTGGACCAGGGT
>CAYWLF010000081.1:0-9249 GCA_964458875.1 uncultured Gemmatimonadota bacterium | reverse complement strand
CCGCGGACTGATCACACCGTGATGTCGCCCGTCGGATCACTCCTGCCGGTGCTCGCGCTTCTGGCGGTCGCGTACGTGGGCCTCGTCCTCCTCCGCAACAGGCGGCTCGCGCGTCCCCCTATCCTTGGAAGCGACGGCGCTCCGCTCCCCGAGCAGGCGTTCACATTTTCCGATGGACAGACGGTGGACTATGTCGTGGTCGGACCGACGGACGGAACCGAGATGCCCGCCCGCCCCGCGATTCTGCTGGTGCCGGGGGCTGATGGGATGAAAGAGACGTTCCGCTACCAGATCCCGGCCCTCGCGCGAACGAGACGTGTCGTTTGCGCGTCGCTCCGGCTCATGCTCTCGCGGGAGGACGCGTTCGACCGAATGGTGGACGACGTGGCCGAACTGGCGGACGAGTTGCTGAGGCAGAACGAGTTGGACCGGTTCGTAATCCTCGGTCAAAGCCTCGGGGGTGCGATCGCCACGCGGTTCGCGATCCGGTACCCGGAGCGGGTGGCCGGCCTGGTGCTGTCCAACACGATGGCCCACATCCGGTACGACCACGTGGGTCTGAACCGGGCCCTGCTGGCGCCGCTCGCGATGGCCACTACCCGCTATCTGCCCACGGGCCTGGCCCGTCCCGTGGCCCGGGCCTGGAGCCGTCTCGAGGTGTGGATATACGATGCATCGCCAGGCCGCAAGCGCATCGTGGACTACGCCTTGTGGACGGGGCCGCGCACGGTGCCGTCGTCCGTGTCGAACGCAAGGGTGGCCCGGTTCGCGAAGATCGATCTCCGACCAGAGCTTCCCTCGATCCAGGCGTCCACGCTGGTCCTCAAGGGTCCGCGGGACCACTATGTGCCGCCGGCCTGGTCGCACGAAATCGTCTCGCTGGTGCCGGGGGCGAGTTATCAGGAGGTCGTCGGAACCGGTCATTGCTCGCACCTTTCGATGCCGGGCAGCTTCAACCGTCTCCTGCTCGGATGGTTGGAGACCGTGGTCGATCGAGAGGACGAACCGGAAGCGGTGGGAGCGAATCCAGGACCCCGAACGGAGGTCGGAGAGTGACGGAGAAGCAGCGCTTTTCGTCGCGCTGGGGGACCATGCTGGTCATGCTCGGCATGGCCGTGGGTACGGGTAACATATGGCGGTTTCCCAGGGTCGCTGCGACGAACGGGGGAGGCTCCTTCCTCTTCGCCTGGGCGATCTTCCTCGTTCTGTGGTCGGTTCCGTTGATCCTGGTGGAATTCGCGATGGGCCGGGAGACGCGTCGCGGACCGGTCGGAGCGTTCGCCCGGCTGTTGGGTCGCGGGAGCGCCTGGATGGGCGCGTGGGTAGCGTTCACGGCAACGGCGATCATGTTCTACTACTCGGTCGTCATGGGTTGGACGATCCGCTACTTGTGGGGCTCGCTCACGCGCGGTATCCCGATGACGTCTCCGGAGGCGGCCATGGCCTTCTGGGAGGGATACGCCGGGTCCGGGGCGGCCGTGCTTACCCACGGGATCGCTATGGCTCTCGGGGTCACGGTCGTGGCGTTCGGAGTGCGCGGGATCGAAAAGGCCGCTCGCGTCCTCATCCCGACCCTGTTCTTCTTGGTCATCGTCCTGGCCATACGCGCCATTACACTTCCGGGCGCGGAGCGTGGCCTGGCGTTCCTGTTCACTCCGAACTGGGGCGATCTCCTCACGGCGCGTATCTGGCTGGAAGCGCTCACACAGAACGCGTGGGACACCGGGGCCGGCTGGGGGCTGATCACGGCCTACGCAGTGTACCTGCGAAACAGGGAGGACACGACGCTCAATGCGTTCGTCCTCGGCTTCGGCAACAACTCGGTCTCCCTGCTTGCTGGCATCATGGTGCTGTGCACCGCGTTCGCCATCATGCCGGAGGCAGCCGACACGATCGTCGGGGCCGGCAACGAAGGTCTCACGTTCATCTGGGTCCCGCAGCTGTTTGCCCGCATGCCTGCCGGCAACCTGTTCATGATCCTGTTCTTCCTGGCCCTGGTATTCGCTGCGTGGAGCAGCCTGATTGCCATGATCGAGCTCGCGTCTCGCGTCTTGATCGATTTTGGACTGAGCAGGGCCAGGGCGATCCAGGTCGTGGCCGTCGGCGGTTTTCTCTTCGGCGTGCCGTCTGCGCTCTCGATGGAGTTCTTCAGGAACCAGGACTGGGTGTGGAGCGTGGGGCTCATGCTCTCCGGGCTCTTCTTCGCGACCTCTGTCCTGCGCTACGGAGTGAACACATTCCGCTCGAGGCTCGTGAACCGCGAGGGAAGTGACATGGTGATCGGCCGGTGGTGGAACGCGGTGATGGTCTTCGTCGTTCTCGAAGCGGTGGTGCTCCTGGTCTGGTGGTTGAGCCAGGCCGTGGACATGAGCGACATCCTGGCGACGCTCACCCCCTTCTCGAGTTTCAACGTGGGAACCGTGCTGGTGCAGGGCGGTGTAGTGATCGCGGTCCTCCTTGCGCTCAATCGCCGAATGGCACGGCCGTTCGAGGAGGCAGACGAGCGGTGAGACACCTGGATTCTGGAGGCTGGATGAGGAACACGGCGGCGCTCTTGCTGGTGACACTGGTAGCGGCATGCTCAGGAAAACAGGCTGGACCGCAGGGACCGGCCCCGACGCCGCGACCGGAAACCGTGGCCGAAACCACTGGCGCGGACCACCTGCCCGAGGTCACGCTCCCCGGGACGGATCTCACGGATGAGGACCGAGCGGCCCTCCGGATCGAACGTCTCGAGATTCGGGTCGAACCTTCATCGATCCGCGAAGGCCAAACCGCCGAACTGACCATGGGAGCCTACGACGCTGCCGGCGCACCGGTCACGGGCGCATCCGGCCAGCTCTTCGTCGTGGGCCAGGCGGCTGAGATCACCGATGACGGCAGCGCGGTACTGGGTCGAGGTCCCGGCGAGGCTCGTGTCACGGTCCTGGTCGAAGTCCCGGCATCGGCGTCAGGACCTGCGCGGACGCTGCGCGAAGAGGCCATCCTCCAAGTGCTCCCGGCTCGCGTCACCAGTCTCGTGCTGGTCCTGCCCGAGGCCAGTCTGTACGCAGGAGCACGCTACCTGGCGTCATTCACCGCCCGTTCCGATTTCGGCCCTCGCCCCGATGCGAGTGTCCGCTGGTCGTCATCCGACGAGTCAGTGGTTCGAGTGGGTGCCGGGGGAACCATGGTCGCGGGACGGCCAGGCACCGCGCGAATCGAGGCCACGTCGGAGGGCATCACGACCGGCGCGGACGTAAGCGTGGTCGCCAATCCGATTCGCCGCCTGCGACTCGATCCCCTGGAGGCCAGCCTGCGCACTGGCGACGTCGTTCATTTCTCCGCCCGGGCACTCGGCGCGGGCGGAATGGAGGTGCCCGACGCGCCCATCGAATGGTCGGTAGCCCCCGTCGGGGGCAGCGGCCAGGTGGCGGCCACGATCGATGGCCACGGAGCATTCGTGGCGGACGAGCCCGGTTTGTTCAGAATCACCGCGACCGTCGGGACCGTCTCCGAAGTAGCCGAGGTCTCGGCTGCGCCGCGCGCCCCCCGGCGCGACATGACCCTGAAGGCGCATGGCGCGGTACCGCCCGAAGCCGGCGCGACCACTGACCTGTGGGTGTTCGAGGGCACTGATGGTCGGGACTATGCGTACACGGGGACGATGGACGCGGCCACCATGTATGCCTGGGACGTCACGGATCCGACGAACCCGGTGATCACGGACTCGGTGAAGGTGGACGGTCGACGGCAGAACGACGTGAAGATCAACGCGGATGCGACGCTGGCCATCATCACCAGCGAGGGCGCGTCCAACCGGCGCAACGGATTCACGATCCTCGACATATCGGATGCCGCGCACCCGACCATCACGACGCACTTTACCGAGGGGCTGACCGGCGGCGTTCACAACGTCTGGATCGAGGGCGATATCGTGTACGCCGTGCACAATGGAACGAACGCGGTGCATATCGTGGACATCACCGATCCGGAGAATCCCGTGAACGTGGGCCGCTGGCAGGTCGATAACCCTGCCCGATCGCTCCACGATGTCATGGTACTCGACGGACTGGCTTACCTCAGCTACTGGGATGACGGCCTGGTGGTTCTCGACGTGGGAGCGGGGATCAAGGGTGGCACGCCCATCGAGCCGCAGTTCGTATCCCAGTACCAGTATCGAACGCGGCACGGAGCCGAGTCCTACGGCAACACGCACCACGCGATCCGGTACAAGAACTACGTGTTCCTGGGGGACGAGATTTTCGGATGTTCGGAGTGTGTTAACGGTCCACGCGGCCACGTGCATGTGGTGGACGTCACGGATATCGAGAGCCCGCTCGAAGTCGCGACGTACTGGGTGCCGGAGGCCGGCGTTCACAACCTGTGGGCCGAGGACGACAAACTGTACGTCGCCTACTACCAGGGAGGTCTCCGGGTGGTGGACATTTCCGGCGAGCTTCGCGGCGACCTGTACCGCCAGGGTCGCGAGATCGGGTGGTACATGACGGAGGACGCCGAGGGCCACAATCCCAACAAGACCGACGCCTGGGGGCCACAGCCCTACAAGGGCAACATCTTCGTGTCGGACTTCAGCTCGGGTCTATGGGTGGTGGAGCTGGAAGAGCCGCGGCAGGAGCTGGTTCCCTGAAGCGCCAGTGGCCGTGATGTCTCTCACATCCGGGACGTTTCGTGAAGTCATGGGAAGATTGGCCGGCGGTGTCACGGTCGTGACGGCGCTGGACGGTGACGAGCATCCGCGTGGATTCACGGCCACCGCGGTGTGCTCGGTGTCTCTGGACCCGCCCCTGGTCCTCGTGTGTGTGGCGAGGGAAGCCCGCACGCCGGCGGCGATTCGTGAGGCGGGACGTTACGCCCTGAACTTTCTGCATTCCGGAGACGCGTCCGCTGCGGATCGGTTTGCGGCATCGGGAGGTTCCAAGTTCGATGGAGTCGAATGGGCCGCGGCGCCGGGTGGGGCCCCCCTGTTGTCCGGGGTGCTTGCCTGGGTCGAGTGTGAGGTGGAGTTCGACGTCGAGGCGGGGGATCACACCATTATCGTCGGCCGCGTCACGGCAGCGGAGATCGAAATGGCGAACGAGGATCCCCTGGTTCACTTCGGGGGACGCTACCACACGGTAGAGGCGCTGGACGAATGAACTTCGAGGATTTCAGCGACCTGGCCGGACGCATGTACGACGAGATCCCCACGACGTTCCGGAGAGGAATCACGGGCGTGACCGTCGAGCGCGAAGGGAGGGGCCACCCGTCGCTGCCCGGAATCTGGACACTGGGCGAATGTGTGACGGATCAGTGGCCCGATGCCACGGGGGGCATCGGTGACACGCGCTCGGAGATCGTCCTCTACTTCGGGTCTTTCGAGGAGCTGGCGGTCGGGGATCGGCGCTTCGATTGGGAAGCGGAGCTGTGGGAGACGATGCTGCACGAGCTCCTGCACCACCGGGAAGCGGCAGCGGAGGAAGCCGACCTCGACGTATTCGACTGGGCGATGGATCAGAACTACCGGCGTCTCGCCGGCCTCGATTTCGACCCCCTCTTTCACCGCTTCCTGCCGGCGGACGAACAGGGTCATGTTCGGCTCGAAGGAGAGACCTTCATCGACGTCGTCATCGGTCGATCCGAGCGCCTTGCCACGTTCAGATGGCGCGACGGCACCTGGACCGTACGGGTTCCACTCGAGGCTTCCCTGCTCTGGGCACGCGTTCGGAACCTCGCCGGCGGGCGATTGTGGCTGATGGTGGAGCGTCGGCAGCCCTGGTGGAGACGCCTGGAACGGCACTCCAACCTGGCCCTGTGGGAGATGGACCGCCGGGCGCTGCCGGCACCGCCCTCGTGACGCGAATTTCGGGGACGTTGCTATGAGACTGGGGGGATTTCGAGCCGGACGCCTTCTCGGGTTCAGAATCCGGATCGACTATTCCTGGTTCGTCGTGCTGGTCCTCGTCACGTGGACCTTCGCCTCGTGGCAGTTCCCGGAGGACCTGCCCGGTCTCTCGCGGGTCGCCTACCTCGCGATGGGTTTCTGCGGGGCCCTGTTGCTGTTTCTTTCGGTCCTCCTGCACGAGCTGGCGCATTCGGTGGTCGCGCGCTCACGCGGCATCGCTGTCGAGGGGATCACCCTGTTCATCTTCGGCGGAGTCGCCGAGATGAGGCAGGAACCCGAGCGGGCCCTCGACGAATTCCTCCTCACCATCGTCGGACCGCTCAGCAGCCTGGCCATCGCAGGAATATTCCTGGGCCTCGCCCGGTTGTTCGCTGTTCTCGAGGTGGCGCCGGCGGCCGTGATCGCCGAAACGCTGGCGGTGCTCAACCTGGTTCTCGCGATCTTCAACATGGTGCCCGCCTTCCCGCTCGACGGAGGCAGGGTGCTCCGTTCTGTCCTGTGGCGCATCACGGGTGATGCGTACCGCGCCACCCGCTGGTCGACCTGGGTGGGCCGGGCATTCGGCTGGCTGCTGATCGCGTACGGGCTCTTCCTCTTCGTGAACGGCATTCAGTTCGCCGGCGTGTGGGGGATCTTCCTGGGTTGGTTCCTGTCCAGCGCCGCGTCGTCCGCTTCCGAGCAAAACGAGCTAAAGAACTCGCTGAAGGGTGCGGTGATCGGCCAGGTGATATCCGGCCCCGCGGTCTTCGTGCCGGGAGACCTGACGGCGGAAGAGCTGGTCGAGCGCTATTTCATGCGATATCCGGCCACGGCTTTTCCCGTCGTTCGCGGACGGAGCCTGGTTGGCGTGGTGACCGTGGCGGATGTGTCATCGCTCTCCCTCGATGAACGGGCCGTGACGAGCCTGTTCGATGTCATGCGACCGATCGAAGAGGTTCCGGCCGTCGACTCGGACCGACCGCTCGTTGAACTCATCCTGGCCGTCCGAACGGGGAATCACGACCGGATGATGGTCATCCGGGACGAAGAAGTGCTCGGAGCCCTGACGGCGGAAGACATCCTGGGCTGGACCTCCTGATGACCCCGCGCAGAATCGAGTCACTCCGGAAGCGGCGAGACAGGGTCACCGAGCTGAAGCCGGTCCTTGCGGAGCGCTATCCCGATCTCACCGTGAGCCTCGACTGGAACACCCCCCTCGAACTGCTCGTCGCGACCATCCTGTCGGCGCAGTGCACAGACGAACGCGTGAACCAGGTGACTCCGGAACTGTTCAAGCGATACCCCGATGCTGAAGCTCTCGCGAGCGCTGACCGGGAAGATCTGGAAAGCCTGGTTCGATCGACCGGCTTCTATCGCAACAAAGCCAAGAACATACAGGGAATGACCCGGCGCCTGGTTGCCGAGCACGGCGGCCGGGTTCCGGAAACCATGGACGAACTGGTCGAATTGCCTGGGGTCGCCCGAAAGACGGCAAACGTCGTGCTGAGCAACGCGTTCGGCCGACACGAGGGAGTGGTGGTCGATACGCACGTCAAACGGGTAGCCGGCAGGCTTGGTCTGACGGCTGAGTCCGATCCCGTACGGGTCGAGCGAGACCTGATGCAGGTGCTCGATTCCGAGGACTGGCACTCGTTTCCATGGCGCATGATCCTGCATGGCCGCCAGCGATGCGCCGCGCGCAAGCCCGACTGTCCCGGCTGTGAGGTACGTAGCCTGTGTCCGAGCGCGGACCGCGTCTGAACCGGTGTGTGGATCGAGATCCGATGCTAGCCGAAAGAGAACCGCCGCCCGCGTCGATCGAGGAGCGGGAAGCCCTTCGATCTGACGCTCTCGATCTTGGCTTCCTCCAGGTCGGTTTCGCGCCCGCCGCCGCACCTCTCCATGCTGACGCCTACGCCGATTGGCTGCACCAGGGCGCGCACGGCGAAATGGGTTGGCTGGCGCGCGAGGACTCGATTCGCAGACGCCTGAATCCGCGCGACGCGCTGCCCGGGTGTCGGACACTCGTGATGGTCTCGTTGGGTTATGCGGCCCTGTCCGAAACTCAATCCAGGGGAACGTCAGACGATCCGGGCCGTTCACTGGTCGCCAGATATGCGGCGGGGCGGGACTACCACCTCGAGTTCGAGGAACGCCTCGCCCGCCTCGCCTCCCTGGTCCAGGAGCGTTGGCCCGCGGCAACGGCCAGGCCATACGTGGACTACGGACCGGTGTTGGAGCGGGATCACGCGCAGCGGGCGGGGCTCGGCTGGATAGGCAAGAACACCATGCTCATCCACCCGACGATCGGGTCCTGGACACTTCTCGGAGAGTTACTCACCACGGTGGAGATCCCTCCCGATCTTCCGTTCGTCGAGGATCGTTGCGGGTCCTGCGTCCGCTGCATCGAGGCTTGCCCTACCGGTGCGATCACCGGCCACCGGAAGCTCGACGCTCGACTCTGCATTTCCTACCTGACCATCGAGTTGCGCGGCTCGATCCCGGAGTCCCTGCGAGGGATGATCGGGAACCGGGTGTTCGGGTGCGACATCTGCCAGGAGGTCTGTCCGTGGAACGACGGCGTTCCGGTGGGCGAGCTATCCGGCCTTGCCGCCCGGTGGGGAGGTCCGACACCTCCGGAGACGATGATCGATTGGGCCGAGGAGCTGCTCGATCTGTCGGACGAGCAGTTCCGTTCACGATATGGACAGACAGCCTTCGCGCGGCCGGGTCGCGAGGGCCTGCTGCGGAATCTATGCGTGGGTCTCGGCAACAGCGGTGATCACACGGCTCTGCCCGTTGTCATGCGCTGCTTTGACGAGGAGTCGCCCATAGTCAGAGAGCATGCGGCGTGGGCGCTTGCCCGCCTCGACGCCAGGCGAGCCGGCTCTCCCTAGCTGAGCCGTCGTGAGTCCATCGCCGCCAGCCCCGGCCCACCGAAGACGAGCATGAGAAGCGCAGCCATGAGCAGGAGATTGAACTCTATTCCTGCGTTCGCGTCGGGTCCCACGACGTAGAATCCCCCAGCCGCATGAACGAGAACGATCCCCACCATCATGTGAGTGGCCAGCAGGAGCGCGACCGGCGTCACCAGGAAGCCTACAATCAGCGACATTCCGCCCACGAATTCGAGAAGCTTGATCGTCCACGCGGCGACGATCGGCACGGGCACGCCCAGAGAGCCCAGGAAGGCGGCGGTGCCCTCCATGCCCCCGAATACGGCCGGCGCCCCATGCGCAACGAAGATCACGCCGACCACCACCCGCAGAATCGCCAGCCCCAGGTCAGGGTTTACGCCTCGATCCATGGTACCCCCAATCTCGCTCAGTCTGCCTGCACTTCGATTACGCGGCCACCTGTTTGGCCCGCCTCCGGGCCATCGGGAG